>JANNFW010000196.1:0-4462 GCA_031380235.1 Rhodoferax sp.
GCCATTTGCTGAAAGCTCTTGCCGTGCGTGGCACCGAGCTTGGCCAAAAAGTAGATGTTGCCACCGAGCGAAATAGCCAGATTCAAGTCGGCATCCAGCACGGCCTGCTTCTGGTCTTCGGTCATCGGCCATTCGTCCAGATAGGCACGCTGGTCAGCCTTGAAGCGTTCGCGGTTCTCGGCCTTCATCAAGCTCATGCAAAACTGGTTGAGGTGATAGCCTCTTCGGCTTTGCTCTGCATCAAATACGGTCGTGCCAGGCACATCGAGGTAATTTTTTTCGAGGGACATTTTCAAGCCCAGTAAAGTCTTGTGGGATTGTCCACGAGCAGCTTTTTTTGCAACTCAGCCGTCACCGCAATATGCGGAATGAAATCGACCAGCAGGCCGTCGTCAGGCATGTGGTCTTTCAGGTTCGGGTGCGGCCAGTCGGTGCCCCACAACACGCGATCCGGGAAGGTTTCGACGATTTTCCGGGCGAAGGGGATCACGTCTTGGTAAGCGTTCTGTTCACCGTTCAAAGCCTTCGGGCCTTTGACTGACAAGCGTTCAGGGCAGCTCACCTTACTCCACACATTCGGGTGCTGCTGCATGAATTTGACGAACAGCGCGAACTCAGGGCCGTCGACGGGCTGACTCACATCGGGGCGGCCCATATGATCCACAACGATGGTCGTTGGCAAGGCGGTGAAAAAATCCCATAACTCAGGCAAGTCCCCAGCTTCAAAATAGATCACGACATGCCAGCCCCAGGCCTTGATGCGGGTGGCGATCTCCATCAGCTCGTCTTTCGGCGTGAAATCCACCAGGCGCTTCACGAAGTTGAAACGCACGCCGCGCACGCCTGCATCGTGCATGGCCTGGATTTCATCATCGGTCACACTGCGTTTGACAGTTGCCACACCACGCGCTTTGCCTTTGGAATGCACGAGCGCATCGACCATCGCGCGGTTGTCGGCACCGTGGCAGGTGGCTTGCACGATAACGTTTTTGTCAAACCCCAAATGGTCACGCAAGGCATACAGCTGCTGCTTGCTGGCATCGCAAGGCGTGTACTTGCGTTCAGGCGCGTAGGGAAACTCGGCCCCAGGGCCGAACACATGGCAATGAGCATCGACAGCGCCTGCGGGCAGCTTGAACTCCGGCTTGGCGGGGCCTGCGTACCAGTCGAGCCAGCCAGCGGTTTTGACAAACTCACTGGGCTTGTTTTCAGTCAACATATTTCAACCCCAACCTTGCCAGTGGCTCGCGCATGTTGTACATGTCCAGCCCCAAAATGCCCTGTGCAAGTTTGGCGCGTTTCTCGCCTTCATTGGCCTCGCGCGCGGCGGCTGCATCCCCTACGCGCACGGCCCATGCGGCGGGCACGACGACCACGCCATCATCATCGGCCACGATGGCATCCCCAGCATTCACCAAGGCGTCGGCACACACCACGGGGATGTTGACGGAGCCAAGCGTCGCCTTCACCGTACCTTTGGAACTGATAGCCCGGCTCCAAACCGGAAAGCCCATTTTTGTGAGCTCTTTCACATCCCGCACACCACCATCTATCACCAAAGCGCGTGCACCGCGTGCCATGAACGACGTGGCAAGCAGATCACCAAAAAAACCATCCGTGTTGGGCGACGTGAGCGCTGCCACGACGATGTCGCCGGGTTGGATTTGCTCGGCCGCGACATGCAGCATGTAGTTGTCGCCAGGATGCAGCAGCACGGTGACGGCGGTGCCACTGACCTGTGCCCCCGCGTAAATCGGGCGCATATAGGTGTTCATCAAACCCACGCGCCCTTGCGCTTCGTGCACGGTGGCCGAGCCTAAACGACCCATGGTTTCAACCGCTGATTTGTCAGCACGTGTGATGTTGCGCTTTACGATGCCTAGTTCATACATGCTTATTTCCCCTTTTGTTTCAGTGCAGCATCCAGGCGCGAGAACACTCGCCGCGCGTTGCCTTCGTAAATTTGATAGCGATCATCCGCACTCAATAGCTTCGAGGCTTCGACGTAGCGCTTCGTGTCGTCGTAATAATGGCCCGTCTGCGGATCAATGCCGCGCACAGCACCGATCATTTCGCTGGCAAACAGCACATTCTTGACGGGGATGACGGTGTTGAGCAAGTCAATGCCGGGCTGATGGTAAACGCAGGTGTCAAAGAAGATGTTGTTGAGCAGATGCTCTTCCAGCAGCGGCTTTTTCAGCTCTTGCGCGAGCCCACGAAAGCGCCCCCAGTGGTAGGGCACGGCACCACCGCCATGGGGGATCAAAAACTTCAGCGTGGGGAAGTCTTTGAACAAATCGCTGGTGAGGCACTGCATGAAGGCGGTTGTGTCGGCATTCAAGTAGTGCGCGCCGGTGGTGTGAAAGCAGGCGTTGCAACTGGTGCTGACGTGGATCATCGCGGGGATGTCGTACTCCACCATCTTCTCGTAGATGGGGTACCAGTGGCGGTCGCTCAAAGGCGGCGATGTCCAGTGACCGCCGCTCGGGTCGGGGTTGAGGTTGATGCCGACGTTACCGTATTGCTCGACGCACTTCACCAGCTCCGGGATACAGGTCTTGGGGTCAACACCCGGCGACTGTGGCAACATGGCAGCGGGGATGAAGTTGTCCGGAAAGAGCTGCGCCACCCGGTAGCACAGCTCATTGCAAATCGCCGCCCAGGTGCTGGAGACTTGAAAATCGCCAATGTGATGCGCCATAAAGCTGGCGCGCGGGCTGAAGATGGTCAAGTCGCTGCCGCGCTCGTTCATCAGCTTGAGCTGGTTTTGCTCAATCGTTTCGCGCAGCTCGTCGTCGCTGATTTTCAGGTCGGCCACTTTGGGCATTGATGCCGGGTCTTTGATGCCTGCGATCTGCCGATTGCGCCAAGTCTCCAGCGCTTTGGGGGCGGTGGTGTAGTGGCCGTGGCAGTCGATGATGATGGGTTTTTGTTGGCTCATTTTTTGTCTCTTCGGGTCGATATTCACTGATCGTTATTGATTTGCATGGGTTCCATGCCTTGCTTGAGCTTGGTGACACTGGCATTGGCAGAATTCATGTCGTTCAGCAGATGGCGGACTGTCTCAACATGCAGGCTCTTCGCGCCGATACCCGCAGAAAACGTCGTGATGACTTGAATCTGCGCAGGCAGTGGGCCTACAACCGTGATGCCGTCAACATGCATCAGCTCGCTGAACTGCTGAAAGCCAAGCTCAACCTCGCCCCTCGCCACCAGCGTACCCACAGGCACGCCGGGTGGGGCCTGCACGATGCGGCTTTTGATCTCATCGGCAATGCCCCAGCGCTCGAACAACTGCGCCAGTGCGACGCCGCTGGGGCCAGTGGAGTAGCTGACGCTACCTGCTGCGCGCACGGCATCACGCAGGGCTTTTTCGGTGGATATGTCGGGAACCGTCGCGCCCGCGCGCACCGCCAACGCCACGCCAGAGCGCATCAAGTCCACTTTGGAGCCTGCCAGCAAGTGGCCACCGACCATCAGCTTGTCAATCGCGTCAGATGCGAGGATGACGACGTCGAACGCCTCGCCCGCCTGCCCGCGCTTGGCCGCATCCACACCGCCGACGGACTCAATCGCCACACGCAGACCTGAGCGCTGCTGAAAGCCGTCTGCCAACTCAGCCAAAACCAGGCGCGTGGCCATGGAGGAGATGCCTTTGATAACTGCGTTAAACATGCTTGATATTGTGCCGACAGCCGCGCGCCGCGCCAAGTCAAAGCAGCGACTAACAGATATAGCAATTGAGCATAATGATGACTCAGCTATATCGAAATAAAGCGTATGGAACTCAAACAACTTGAATACTTTGTGCAGGTCGCCGAACTCGGCAGCTTTACCCGCGCCTCGGTCGCGCTCAATATCGCCCAGCCCGCGCTCAGCCGTCAAATTCGCCTGCTGGAGGTGGAGTTACACCACAACCTGCTGACCCGTAACGGGCGCGGTGCTGTGCCGACTGAAGCAGGCAAGCTGCTGCTGGAGCACGGGCGCGGCATTCTGCATCAGGTGGCCCTCGCGCGTGAGGAGCTGGCTGGCGCACGCGGCGCGCTGGCGGGGCGGGTGTCGATTGGCCTGCCACCGAGCTTGTCCAAACTGATCACGGTGCCGCTCACGCACGCATTTCGCAGAGCGCTGCCCAACGCCCAACTCACGCTGACCGAGGGCTTTTCGCTGCTGATGTCCGAAGGCCTGCGCGTTGGCAATCTGGACATGGCATTGCTTTACAACCCCGAAAAATCCCCCGAGCTTGAAATGGCCCTTTTGCACACCGAGGCGCTGGTTTTGATATCGCCGAGAACGTCATCTCCAGCGTCATCTCCAGCCACCACCAAGCCACGCAAGTCCACCCGGATTCGACTGGCGGACATTGCCGCACTGCCCCTGATTCTGCCCAGCCGCCCCAACGCGTTTCGCCTGCTGATTGAACGCGAGATGCGAACCATTGGCAGCATCCCGAAGATCATGA
>JANNFW010000208.1:0-3404 GCA_031380235.1 Rhodoferax sp.
GTCTTGCGGATGTCCTCGGGGTCGCCACTGAGCGCAACCCAACGGAACGGCCCGATGCCTTTACAGAACAGAGGGCGAACGTAGGCGGGGACAAAGCCAGGGTAGTCAAAAGCATTGGCCACACCGTAATCTTTGGCGACCTGACGCAGGTTGTTGCCGTAGTCCACCGTGGGAATACCCATGGCGTGAAACGCCAGCATAGCGTGCACGTGCTTCGCGCACGACTCGCCTGCCGCCTGCGTGAGGGCCGCATGCTGCGAAGGGTCACGCTGGGCCGCACGCCAACGGGCTACGCTCCAGCCTGCTGGCAGATAGCCATTGATGATGTCGTGTGCGGAGGTTTGGTCGGTCACGATGTCGGGTCTGATACCTCCAGCGTGGGCTCTTTTGACCAGCTCTGGCAGCACCTCTGCCGCGTTGCCGCACAGGCCAATGGACACCGCTTCTTTGCGCGCGGTGTGATCTGCAATCATCGCCAGCGCTTCGTCCAGATTGGCGGCCTGTTTGTCCAAATAGCGGGTGCGCAGCCGGAAGTCGATGCTGGACTGCTGGCACTCAATGTTGAGCGAGCAGGCACCTGCAAAGGTGGCGGCCAAGGGTTGTGCACCTCCCATGCCACCCAAGCCAGCCGTCAAAATCCAGCGGCCCGACAGATCGCCACCGAAGTGCTGGCGGCCCGCTTCCACGAAGGTTTCGTAGGTACCCTGCACGATACCTTGGGAGCCGATGTAGATCCAGCTACCGGCCGTCATTTGGCCGTACATCATGAGCCCAGCGCGATCTAGCTGGTTGAAGTGCTCCCAAGTCGCCCATTTGGGGACGAGGTTGGAATTGGCGATCAGCACCCGTGGTGCTTCGCTGTGCGTGCGGAATACGCCCACGGGTTTGCCCGACTGCACCAGAAGCGTTTCGTCGGCCTTGAGCTTTCGCAGGCTGTCCAGAATGGCATCAAAACACGCCCAATTGCGCGCTGCCTTGCCGATGCCGCCGTACACCACCAACTCGTCCGGGTTCTCGGCTACCTCGGGGTCGAGATTATTCTGGAGCATGCGGTAAGCGGCTTCAATCTGCCAGTTGGCGCAGGTGATCGTGCTACCACGCGGTGCGCGAACCGGGCGCGCTTTGCTCGCGGACGCGGGTGAAGTTGAAATGTCGGGCATGGCTTGCTTCGGAGCGTTCTGGTGTTTCATCATAGTTGTCTATACAACTTAGTTAATCAGTGAAAACCCTAGAAATCACTCGCGGGCTTCATGTTGTCTATACAACTTTTGACAAATGATCTACTATTAATAAAAACAAAGCTTGACCGTCCCTTCATGTCCATTCCCGATCTCGCCGCCTACCAGCAGGTCAAGGCCTTCGTCAAGGAGCAGATCGCTTGTGGTGCCTGGCGCTCAGGTGATGCGGTGCCCAGCGAATCCGCATTGCAGCAGCAGTTTGGCATCAGTCGAATGACCGCCAACCGCGCCATTCGTGAACTGGTGGTGGAGGGCCTGGTCACCCGCATTCGGGGCTCGGGCACCGTCGTCGCTCAGCTTAACCGGATATCGAGCACGCTTGCCTTTCGCGACATTCATGAGGAAATTCTGGCGCGTGGGCATGTGCATGCTTCCAAAGTGATACGGATTGAAAGTCTGAAAGCCAATGCGTCTTTGGCGCAGACTCTGAGGCTGCGAGTGGGCGCACGGGTGTTTCACTCGGTGCTGGTGCATTTTGAGAATGGCTTGCCGATTCAGTTTGAAGACCGATTGGTCAACCCAGCGGCTGCCCCGGGCTACCTTGGTGTTGATTTTGAGAACACAACGCCCACACATTACCTGCTGGAAGTGGCACCGTTGACGGAGGCTAGTTTTTCCATTGAAGCCAGCCTGCCCACCGCGCAAGAGGCCCAAGCGCTGGGGATCAAGGCCAGTGATCCGTGTCTGGTCATGACGCGCTGTACCCTGAGCGGGGCCAACGTCGCCAGCTTGGCGCGCCTGGTCTACCCCGGCTTGCGCTACAACTTTGCGGGTAAATTTCAGCTATGAGCTGGAATGTGATCCACCTTGATGCGATAGCACCCATGCCCTGGAAAAATGGCGGTGGCACAACACGTGAACTGATCGCTTGGCCCCGTGGTGACAACTGGTTGTGGCGCATGTCGGTGGCAGAGGTGACGCAAAGCGGCCCGTTCTCCCGCTTTGAAGGCGTAGAGCGCTGGTTTGCCGTGCTTTTGGGGGCTGGCGTGACTTTGAAGACAGCGGGGAAAAAACAGACCCTAACTCCTGCGAGTCAGCCATTCTGTTTTGACGGTGCGCTCGCCACCGATTGCGATCTGATGGAGGGTGTCACCCAGGATTTCAACCTGATGACGCGCAAAGATCGCATTGAGGCAACCATGACGCGCGTCGAAAGCCCGCTAAGCTGGGCCATCAACAACTCGAGTACCGTCGCAGTATTTGCGATGGATACAGCGTCTAGCATTCAATTCAACGCCAGGGCTGACGATATTCAACCGGGTACGTTGATTTGGCGAACTACGGTCAAAGGCGATCAGCTCCGGTTGGACACCAAGTCTGCACTGATGATCACCATGCTGCACAAGGACACTGCATGAGCCTGCATCTTTGGACGCACTGTCGAGCCGCCACTTTGGTTGCTGAGGCCAGCGAACCCTATGGGCTGATTGAGGACGCGGCTTTGGTGGTTGACCAAGACCTGCTTGCTTGGGTCGGTCCACGCTCAGAATTGCCATCTGAGCTTGCAATGCGATGCACCACAACCCACCATGCAGGCGGCGCGCTGATCACACCCGGCCTGATCGATTGCCACACGCACCTTGTTTATGGTGGTGATCGCGCTGCGGAGTTTGAGCAGCGCCTCAACGGCGCAAGCTATGAGGAAATTTCGCGTGCGGGCGGCGGTATTGTCTCCACGGTGAAGGCGACGCGCGCGGCAAGTGAGCAGGAGCTCGCGGCACAAAGTACCGTGCGACTGAAGCGTTTGATGGCAGAGGGCGTGACCACGATCGAGATCAAATCAGGCTACGGGCTGGCGCTGGCGCATGAGAAGAAGTGCTTGCGTGTAGCGCGCGGGCTGGGGCGTGATAACGCGGTCAGCGTATACACGACATTTTTGGGTGCGCACACCACACCCCCCGAATTTGCAGGGCGCAACGATGACTACATTGAAGAAGTGTTGCGGATGTTGACGGCGTTGCATACAGACGGCTTGGTAGAAGCTGTTGACGCATTCTGTGAGCGTATTGCATTCACGACGGCGCAGACTGAGCGGGTATTTCAAGCAGCGCGGGCGTTGGGTCTGCCGGTGAAGTTGCACGCAGAGCAGTTGAGTGACAGTGGCGGTGCGCAATTGGCCGCGCGGTATGGCGCGTTGAGTTGTGATCATTTGGAGTGGTTGTCTGA
>JANNFW010000235.1:0-2975 GCA_031380235.1 Rhodoferax sp.
GGACATGTACTTAAGCGACCTGACCCCCGCCATGAAGCCCAGCGATGCCTATGCCCACATTGCGCACCGCAAGACCGAGCGGGTCGAAATTGATGAACTCGAAGGGCGCATTACCGTGGGTTTGGTCACGCCGTACCCGCCTGGCATTCCGTTGTTGATCCCCGGCGAAGTTTTCAATAAAAAGATCGTTGCTTACTTGAAGTTTTCACGCGAATTCAATGCTCAGTGCCCCGGCTTTGAGACCGATATTCACGGCCTGGTGGAGATTGAGGGCGACGACGGAAAGATTCATTACTACGCTGATTGCGTGGCAACCCCTGAACCCGAAACCGCCGTTGTGGCGGGGCGTGAAGTCCACGTGGGCAACAAGGGGCCATACCGGCGGACGATTTGAGTCTGATATTGGCTTTACTTTACATATTGCCTGAAGACTGGATAAAGACTATATTCAGTCCATGAACACAAGCATCCCAATCAAGCCAATCTCCTACCTCAAAGCCAACGCGGCACAAGTTCTGCGCGAGTTGGCGCTGCATCAAACGCCATTGCTGATCACCCAAAACGGCGAGGGCGCCGCGGTGCTGCAAGACGTTCAGTCGTTCAACAAGATGCAAGAAACGATGGCGTTGCTGAAAATACTGGCCCTGGGTAATCGGCAAATTGAAGCGGGTCGTGTGACACCCGTCGCCGAAGCTTTCAAGAAGTTGAAGCGCCTTCCCGTTACTGCATGACCACGCATGCGGTCTATGTGACCGACGATGCGCAGGCGGATTTGCAGGATATTTATGACTACGTCGCTGAGCACGATGCGCCGCGAAAGGCTGATCAGTTGTTGCAAAAACTGGAGGCGCTGATCGTGTCGTTGAGTCAGTTTCCGGAGCGTGGCACCATCACAAAGGAGTTACGCGATGTGGGTATCGCGGACTATCGCGAGGTGTATTTCAAACCATACCGCTGCATCTATCGGGTATCGGGAGACCGCGTGTATGTCTACCTGGTGGTTGATGGGCGACGGGACATGCAGTCCCTGCTGACTCAAAGGCTGCTTAGGTCGTGAACCTGTGACCGTTCGGCTCTTGAACCCGCACGCCAAGGCGGGCCTCGAAAACTAACGACTTTTCAGCAGACCAAAGATTAATCCGCTCAATCGGCGTAAACGCCAGCCTCCTTGATGATCGGCCCCCACTTGGCCATCTCGGCTTGCACGAACTTCTTGTGGTCTGCGCCTTCGACGCGTTTGTCGGTGATCATCACAGCGCCCAGTGCGTCCTGCTTTTTGATGAATTCGGGGTCTTTTAGCGCAGTCTGCAACGCACTGTTGATCTTCTTCAAGACCGCCTCGGGCGTGCCTTTGGGCGCGTACAAGCCATTCCAGATGCTGACTTCCAGGCCTTTGAAGCCGACCTCCTGCAAAGTGGGCAGATCTTTAAGCACAGGCGTGTTCACGCGCTTGGACGTGGTGATGGAATAGGCTTTAACTTTTTTGCCTTCGATCTGGGTGGTGGTCGAGGTCGTCTGGTCGCACATCAGGTCAATCTGGCCACCGATCAAGTCCACCATGGCCGGGGCGGTGCCTTTGTAGGGCACGGTCGTCATGTCCACCTTCATCGCGTTTTGCAGCAGCAGCCCGCACAAATGCGAGGCTGATCCAATTCCGGCATTTCCGATGTTGACCTTGCCCTGGTTGGCGTTGGCCCAGGTCACCATTTCGCTGAAACTGTTGGCCGCCAAAGTCGGGCGGCCTAGCACCGTCATCGGTACCTCGTTGACCAGACCCAGGTACTCAAAATCGCTCTCGACTTTGAACGGAATGCTGCGCATCAACGCGGGAAGGGTCGCCATGCCAATGTGAAAAAACAGCAAGCTGTAGCCGTCTGGGTTGGCGCGGGCGATTTTGTTGGCACCGATGGAGCCCGAGGCTCCGCCCACGTTCTCCACCACTACCGTCACACCGCCCAGCGGTTTGCTCAGTGCGACTGCAAAGTCGCGGGCAACGCGGTCAGTAGGCCCACCTGCGGCAAACGGCACAACGAGCGTGATGGTTTTGTCTTTGAGCGGAAAGTCCTGCGCGAGGGCAGAGCCAATAGCAGTGAAGGCCAGCGTGGTGGCGGTAAGGGTCGCGATTGCGGCTGAACGGATGAAAAACATAAGCACTCCTGATTGAGATGCTTCAATGTAGCTTTCGCCCGACGATTTGGCGTTACGGATAACACGTATTCAGGGTTTTTGATCAACGACATTTGCTATAACTAATATAGCTTTCCATGCACGTTATTCGAGAGCTAGAGCCATATTTCATTCATATTTTGACCAAAAAATGGCATTTGGCACTAGAAATTAACTTCCAGGTTAATTTTTAGATCAAAAACATCAATTCATGCGCTGGGTCAGCTTTCAGCAATGCCACCGACCACCTGGCTGAAGCCACCGTCCACGTAGGTGATCTCCGCCGACACGCCAGCCGCCAAGTCGCTCATCAAAAACGCCGCCACATTGCCCACGTCGTCAATCGTCACGTTGCGCCGAATGGGCGATTGTGCGGCGACGACGCTCAAAATTTTGCCGAAGCCTTTGATGCCGCTGGCCGCCAACGTTTTGATCGGCCCTGCGCTGATGCCGTTCACGCGCATGTTCTTCGGACCGAGCGACTCGGCCAAATAACGCACCGAGGCTTCCAGCGATGCCTTGGCCAGGCCCATGGTGTTGTAGTTGGGCACGGTGCGCAGCGCGCCGAGGTAGGTGAGGGTGAGCAGGGCGGATTTAGGGTTCAACATCGGCAGCGCTGCCTTGGCCATCGCCGGAAAGCTGTAGGCGCTGATGTCATGCGCAATCTTGAAACCCTCGCGCGACAGGCCCTCCAAAAAGTCGCCAGCAATCGCTTCACGCGGCGCGTAGCCAATCGCGTGGACAAAGCCGTCAAACATCGGCCAATGCGCGCTAAGGTCAGTGAACATCTGCGCAATCTGCTCGTCACT
>JANNFW010000237.1:0-6266 GCA_031380235.1 Rhodoferax sp.
GCAAGTACGCCTTGTGCCTTGTCACCCATACGGTTGATGGCCACTAGGTCTAGGCCGCCATCGCCTGATGTGCTTTGTTGATCGATCAAATATTCATCAGCGCGGGCGTTTAGCTCATTGGCAAGCTTGCGCAGAGCCAAGCGTAGATTGGTACCAAAGTGCTCCGCCCGGTCAGCAGAGTTGGCATCGAAAACATAGACGTCTGCTGAATCCCTAAGCGAGGCTGCAAGTGCAATACGCGCCAAATCGGTGAATACTTTAGCGCAACGCTGGGCGAAGCCCCTCTGTCCACTGAACGAACCAAGCCGAGAACAAACCAGACAAAATAAGTAAACGTAGCCGCTATTGGTAATCTGTTTGCGCGGTATCAGTAGCCCGTCTTCAAGACAAAAGGGGTAATGCGCATCTAGCGCCCCCGTTCGGTATGCGAACTGACGAAAGCAATCCTCAACATTTTTTACTTTTGCTGCTGTAGTCGCAATTGGGTCATTGCTGCCCTCTCCCTCACGGTCATCTGGGTTGGAGTCAATTCTTCCAGTATTGATCAGCATATCGAGGTCGGCCTTACTCACTTGGCCCGAGATGCCTACGAGAACGGTGAGCTCTATCAGATCGGCAAATTGGAACGGTCGCGTGCGTGGTATCTCACCAACAGTGAACTTCAGCGCCATGGCTAGCGCTCAGCGGTCGTGCGACGAGCCTTACGCTTTAACGTGGCTGCCAGACTGTCCAACAGTTCAACCAAGTCTTCAGTGATTCGTGTAAGCACTGTGCTCGGCGCACAGCTCGGTGCCAAACCATTGGCAGCACGTAAAGATCCTTTTGCGTCTTGGAGTAGTTTCATCAAATCATCGTTGACACCCGTCGTGAACCCGTACGCAATTTCCAGGCTTGCACCTGACTCCAGTTCCTGCCGGGCCTCAGGTGATCCGAGTACTTTTGCTAGGTCAGCTAGTTGGCGACTGCCTCCCAAAACTGTTTCACCATCTTCATTTTTTTTGTACAGCCATTCGGTCAACCGCTTAACTCGATCAACCTTCAGTACTGATGGGTTGCCTATCGGGTCCAGCTGTGCGTACGTTTTAGTCCGAGGTTCGTACTTGGCTGCACCGATGTATTCTGCGACTTGGGGATACCCTACTGCCGTGTAGAGCGTTCCGAAATCTATTGTTTCTTCGGTCAGCCCATCAATGCCAAAAAACTCCTTCTTGTCCATTACGTCGTAAACAGCCAAACCGTCCAAGTTGCTCTTGATGTAATCGGTTCGCTTGTAGCTGCCAATTTGTGCGGCTACTGCGCGGTAGCCATCTTTTATGGGTTCATTCTTTTTGTGCACCGCGTTCAAAAGTTGCCGCATGTACCGAGCTTTGGCAAGAGGTTCCCATGGGCGAACTCCCACGATATGGCGCGAGCCTAGATATGGTAGTACTTCCCCCCGAGTTGGGAAAATAACTACCGGCAAGTGAGTAAGTCGATCCTTGTGGTTGGCAACGTCGGCAAGCTCCTTGATCGACGGGCGATTTGGGTAAAGTGCTGGATTCAAGAGCAGTTTGACGGCTGTAAGTCTGCGGTTACCCTCAATCACTCTGAATTGATCTGGCTTGTCCACCGCGTTGTGGTAGGCAACAAGCGCCTCTCCTGCGAAAAACCCATTCTTCCCAATCGACGACATGAGATCTTCAATAGCCCCTTTGCTCGCAATGTAAGCAATCATTCGCTCCTGCGTTCTGGGCGTTAAGTCCTCGGGCAGACGAGGATTTTCACTGTCCAGCAAAAGTTGATCAATGCCAACCAGTTGAATGTTTTGACTTGTCATAGATCAGTTCCAGATGCTTGAAGGCAATGCGCGCGCAACCGCTTCAAACAGGGGGGGCGGGACGGCATTTCCCGCCACCTTATAGCGCATATCGAGGCTGCCGCTCATGGTGTCGGGGAAACGAAAGTTCTTAGCAAAACCTTGTAGCCGAGCTGCTTCCCGATAACTAAAGCGCCGCGCTGGCGCGTCAGTAACGAATTCCCACACGTTATGTTCGCGCTTCTTTAGGGGTGGGCTAATGGGATGCAGTGGCATGTGCCGAGGATTGGCAACGATAGTTTTTGACGGCTCGTCCCATCCCCGTCGCCGGTCACGTGATAAGTAATACCAATGGACCTCCCTGTCATAGTACTCACCTTCGGGCCAATGCCGCATGTGCTTCAGAGCCTCCCGAATGGAAACGCGCGGGTTCTCTCTTCCTTCACCGTGGGTGGGCTGAGGAAAGCTAAATTCCTGATTTAGATCATCCCGAATGCCCACAATGAATATTCGCTTGCGCTCCTGTGCTACGCCAAAATCAGCAGCGTTCAAGACCTCCGCCTTTACTGAGTACCCGGCTTCAGTGAATACCTTGAACTGTCGTTGTAACAAATGACTGAAATTTGCACGCACCATCCCAGAAACGTTTTCGACAATAAATGCTTTTGGTTTAACAAGGCACAACGCCCGAGCAAACTCCAGGTATAGCTCATTGATCGTCCTCGAAGGATCGCGAACCCCACCTTGACTAAAACCCTGGCACGGGTAACAACCTACTAGCAAATCTGCATCAGGGAAATTTTTGATACTCTTTACATTGCCAAGCACGTAGTCCGTTGCAGCATGATTGGCTTCATACACGTCCTTGGCATAAGTCAAAATATCATTCGCCATAGCGATTTCAAAGCCCGCTGATAGCAAACCAGCGTCGCTTCCGCCGCATCCCGAAAATAAAGAAATAGCTCTCATTGCAACAATTTTCACCTGTTAGCAGAGTGTAGCCCGCACCGCGATGCACACTTAAGGACTGTAAATCCCCCCTGCCTGCCGAATCCCGGAGAAATTAGCCGGCGGTTCTAAATCAAAACCGCGCCGCCATCCACTGCAACCCATGCAGCGCCGCCATGCCGACCACCACGGTCACCAGCATGTTCCCCCGCGCGGCAATCGCGGCAACGAGGGCGATGACTGCTGCGGCGTAGCGCGGCCATTGGTCTAGGCCTGCGACTTGGCCTCCGACCATGATCACGCCGCTGAAAACGATGGCTGCGAAGATCGCGGGCACCATCAACTTCAAGGCGCGGTCTAGCCACGGCGGCATGTCTCGGTTTGCGAACAGGCCGATGAACGAGTAGCGAATCAGGAAGGTGCCGATGGCCAGGCCGATCACCAGCAACCAGCTTTGGGCGGCACCGAGTTGCGCAATCATCGCGGCTCCTGAAAGAGCATCTTGGGCGCGACTTTTTCAGCCAGCAAGCCGGCCAACAAGCCGACCCCGCACGCGGCGATCAGACCCAGCTTCAGGGGGAGCGAGAACAGCAGCACGCTGGCGGTGCCGCCCACTACGGCGGCTACACCCATCGGCACCGTGCGGATCGATGTGGCGGCAATGGCGATGAATGACAGCGGGATAGCAAAGTCCAGCTGCCAACTGGTGGGCACGATATTGCCCGCAAAGACACCAATCGCGCAGAAGAGCCACCAAAAAAACCAAAATACGGTGGTCGTCCCCGCGTAGTAGGCGATCAGGTGACGATCGTGCGGGTGGGTGCGCTCGCGCGCCTGCCTGAAGGCGAAGGTGTTGTCCACCAGAAACGCCGCCACCCGCATGCGCTGCGCCGTACCCAAATGGCGCACTTTGGCGGCCATGGCCGCGCTGTAAACCGCCAAGCGCAGATTGATCACGCAGCCCGACAGAATCGCCACCCAGATGGCCGCGTTGCTCTGGATGAATTGAAGCAAAACCGCTTGCGCCGAGCCCGCATAAACAATCGCTGGCATCGCGAGTGCCGCACCCGTAGTCAACCCAGCGTTGACCGAGGCCACGCCGCACACCAGGCCGAACGGCAGGTAAGAGGGTGCGACGAGGATGGTGTCGCGTACGCCGCTTAAGTAGGCGTCGCGGGCGGGCGGGCTGTTCAGAGCCTTGAAGAAAATCATGTGTGAATTTTTACATGCAGGGCCAATGGGTTGTCGTACAACCTGACTGTCAGGATTCAAATATACTATTATATATATAGCTAACTATGCATATTATGCGAGAGCTAGCGGCCAAAAAGTTCATAAATTTGATTTGCTGATCGTGAAATCAGGTAAAAATTAACCCATGAGTTAATTTTTAAGTGCTGTGGATTGCTGCCAGCGCTTCTGATGTTTTTCTCAACCGCTCGCGGCTGTTGGCCAGGTGGGTGCGCATGGCTGCGCGGGCAGCAGCCGTGTCTTGATTTTGGATGGCGACGAAGATGCTTTCGTGCTCGGAGTTGACGCGCTGCAGGTAGGCCAGCCGGCCCTCCGGTGCGCGCTGCAGGGTGTTCATCCGGGCCCGCGGAATGATCGTAGTGCCCAGGTAGGCCATGAGGTCAGAAAAATGGTGGTTGCCGGTTGCCCGGGCCACCTCCATGTGAAACTGGAAATCGGAAGGCACGCCATCAAGGTTTCGCTGAACCGAATCCTCAAAGCTCTCAAGCGCCGCTTTCATCGCATCCAGGTGGGCTTGTGAGCGGCGTTGCGCTGCAAGGCCGGCTGCCTCGGTCTCCAGGCTGATACGCAGCTCCAACACGCTGATGACGTCGGCCACGGTTGACATGTCCTGCTGCGTGATCTTGAAGTTGCCGGTGGTCGCCATCACAAAAGTGCCGATGCCGTGACGGGTCTCCACTTGCTGCGCGGCTTGAAGCTTGGAGAGCGCCTCACGCACCACCGTGCGGCTCACGTCGAAGCGCGACATGATCTGCGCCTCAGTGGGCAGCTTTTCGCCCACTTTAAGTTCTCCGCTGCGGATACTTCCTGACAGGCTGGAGACGATCTCATCGCCCAGCGCCCGTGGCCGACGCACAGCTAACTTAGTCATGGAAACTTAGCCATGGAAAACCCTCGAAGCGCTTGACAGGTTGAACAACATGATTAGAATTCTAAGTCATCAGACAACTGACAACAATAGATGATTGTTCAATCCCACCACAGAATTTTGATGACCGGCGCCGCAGGCGGCTTGGGCCAAGCTCTGCGCGCCAAGCTCAAGGGTAATTGCAGCGTGCTGCGGCTGTCTGATCGTGTCGACATGGGCACGCCAAGGGCAAACGAAGAGATCATGTTGGCGGATTTGGCGGATGCAGACGCCGTGCTGGCTGCGCTACAGGGGGTTGATGCCGTGGTGCATTTTGGCGGCATCTCGGTGGACGGGCCGTTTGAGCCGATTCTGCAGGCCAACATCATCGGCATGCACAACTTGTATGAGGCCGCGCGTAAGCAGGCTGTGAAGAGAATCATTTTTGCCAGCTCGAACCACGTCACCGGCTTCTACAAGCAAAGCGAAACCATCACGCCGCAGCACCCGGCGCGACCGGATGGCAACTATGGGGTGAGCAAAGCCTTTGGCGAAGACCTGTCGCGTTTCTACTTTGACCGTTACGGCATCGAGACCGCCTGCCTGCGCATTGGCTCCAGCTTCCCCGAGCCCAAAGACCGCCGCATGCTGGCCAGTTGGTTGAGCTTTGATGATCTTCATCGCCTGATCACGGCCTGTCTGACTACGTCGGTGCTGGGTCACTCCATCATTTACGGGATGTCAGACAACCAGCACACTTGGTGGAGCAACGAGTCTGCCCGTCATATTGGCTATGTGCCGAAGGACAGCTCAGACACCTTCCGCGATATCGTTCACGCCCGCACGGCTGCGCCTGACTTGAGTGACCCAGCTGTCCAGTTTCAAGGCGGTGGCTTCGTAAAACTCGGCCCTTACGAGTGAATTCAATCGCCTATTTTTTCGATCTCACCTTCATCAATCGCACTTTCATTTCACCCAAGGAGACTTCATGACTTTCTCAAAAACTACGATCGCTGCTGCTGCGTTTGCCCTGGTGGCTTCGGTCGCTCAAGCGACTGAGTTCCGCTCGGCGGACACCCACAACGCAGACGATTACCCAACCGTTGCCGCTGTTAAATACATGAGCACGCTGCTGGAGCAAAAGAGCGGCGGCAAACACAAGATTAAAGTCTTCAACAAGCAGGCGCTGGGCAGCGAGAAAGAAACCATCGACCAGGTGAAGATTGGCGCGCTGGATTTCACCCGCGTTAATGTTGGGCCGATGAACGGCATTTGCCCGTTGACCCAGGTGCCGACGATGCCGTTTCTGTTCAGCTCCATCGCGCACATGCGCAAGTCGCTGGACGGTCCGGTGGGTGAGGAGATTTTGAAAAGCTGCGAGTCGGCAGGCTATGTCGGCTTGGCTTTTTACGACAGCGGCGCGCG
>JANNFW010000782.1:0-9341 GCA_031380235.1 Rhodoferax sp.
CTTTTTGGACACCAATGTCTGGCTGTCCGCGACCATTTTTTCAGGTTTGTCCGAAGAGTTGGTGTTGCAAAGCGCCGAGCGTGGAGAACTGTTGAGCAGTGCACTCGTGCAATTTGAAGCGCATGAGGTATTTAAACGCAAATTTCCGCATGTGCCGCAAGCCTGCGCGCTGTTTGATGCCTCTTGGCGCATCGCTCAATTGATTGCCGATGTGACCGAGCCGGCCAACGATAACGACCGCCGCTTGGTGACCGCCGCGTCAATGGCAGGCGCAGATTTTTTCGTCACGGGTGACAAGCGGGTGCTGGGGTGGAAGCATGTGCAAAGTACTACTAGCACCTTGCGGATAGTGTCACCTCGCGAGGCTTGGGGAATCTTGGCGGGTGCGATGGGTGGGCACTGAGACGAACAGCGCATTGATGATGCTGAAATTTGCATCACCGCTCCGAACAAAGTCGTCCTCATCTCTGTATCCGCTTGACCTCAGCCGCCCTCATCAGCATTTCAAGCTGCGTCTCCAGCCGGATGACGCGCTCGGTCAAGTTTTCAATTTTGGTCTGCTGCGACTTCATCGCTTCGGACTGGGATTTGACTTTGTCTTCAAGCTTGATCATGGATGCCAGCGCACCCCAGACCTTGCTGGTAATGCTCATGCCCCAGCACCGACGTGTTTGCGTTGTGCGGCAGCGGCCCTCTCCATGGCTGCGATGCGGGCATTGCTTTTCTTGATGAAGCTCATGGCATCCTCAATCGAAGTGGCAGCACTGTCTGCTGCATTTTTGGCGGCATCGGCCAGCACACCCAACTCCACGTCATCTTCTTCAGTGGTGTAGGCAAAGGCGGCGCGACGCATCAACTCGGACAAGGGTATGTCGAGTCTTTTAGCTTTCTTTGAAATTCGCAGCTTGTCTTCAGGTGCAATTTGAACGACAACGCGGTCAACGGCTAATGTCATGGCGAGTCCTTTGAAGTATGTACATGGACATTGTATGTACATTGCGATAGAACTTCAAGCGCCGTGTTTATCCTTCTTTTCACCGTTCCGCCAAATAATGCTGCGTCGTCACCGCCACGCCTGCCAGTTGAAAGGTGCGCACTTTGGCTTCCAACTCGCGGTCAGCCAAGGTTGCGCGGGCTCGCTGGTGCAGGTAGCCGGCCCATGATTCGACGATAAAGCGCTCAACGAAGCGCGACGAGTCGGCCAGGTCGCTGTAGGCGCGCCAGAAGGTGGCACCATCGCGCCTGCGCGGGGCGCGCATCTGGCTGATGGTTTCCAGGAAGACGGCCGTGTCCTCCACGCGAATTCGGTAGGCAATCTCGACCGCGACCGGGCCGGCCTCGGGTGCGGGCTCATTCGTGATGAAGAGCTCATCGCCTTCAATCACTTGGGTCACATCCTGCACGTCGCCCATGCGCAAAGGGAAGCGCTTGGCCAAGAGCAGTCCGGCCAACATCGCGATGGAAGCCAATGTCAACGCAAACTGCAGGCCGATCAGGTCAGCCACAGCACCCCAAACGGCTGAGCCAAGCGCCAATGAACCCAAGGCGCTGATGGTGTGCATCGCCACCGCGCGGGCACGCACCCAGGGCGGCACGCTGGTTTGTGTGGCAGTGTTGAACGTGGACATGACCGAGCTCCACGCCGCACCGCCCAAAAACAGCGCGACGTAGACAAGGATCGGCCAGCGGGTGTAGGCGGCAATCAACATTGCGGCGGCGTAGGTCATGCAACAGGTGCGCACCAGCAACTCCAGCCCAAGGCGCGCGCGCAGGCGGCCAATCATCAAACCCGCCGCCACCGCACCGGCACCCAGGCAGCCCATCAGCAGACCAAAGCCCGCTGCACTCAAGCCCAGTTGACGCTGCCCGATGACGGGCAACAGCGCCCAAAGGGCCGAGCCTGCCGCGGCAAACGCAGTCGTACGCACCAACTGGGCCAGCACATTGTGCGAGTGCCAGGCAAAACGCAGTGCACTGAGCATGCCGCCCCACAGGCGCTCAGGTGGCAGCCGCGTGGGCGGATGGGGCTTAGGCGGCCAGCGGCGGATGGATTGCATCATGACCAGTGTGCTGACGACGGCAAGCGCAAAGATCCATGAGCCGCCGACCCACGCATAGATCAAGCCCGCCAACGTGGGACCGAGCGCACGCGCGGCGTTGTAGGCAATGCCCACGACGTTGATGGCTTGGGGCAGCTCGTCACGCGGTATCGAATCGCTTACGGTGGAGTTCCACGCGGGGGACAGCAACGCGGTGCAACAGCCGGACGCAAAGATCAAGATCAACAACGTGGCGGGCCCTGCCTTGCTGCTCATCAGCAACACGGTCAGCAATAGCCCAATACCGGCTTGCACTGCCAGGGCACCCAGAATCAAACGTCTGCGATCTGTCAAATCTGCCCACACACCGGCGGGCAGCGACAGCACAAACATCGGCATAAACACCGCTGTTTGAACCAGTGCCGCGAGAAAGGGCGAGCCGGTCATCTCCACAATGATCCAGGCTGCCGCCATCGCCTGCATGGCACCGCCAATGAAGTAGATGCCGCCACTGACCCACAGCCCACGAAACTGGGCGTGGCGCAGGGATTGCCAGGTGGACGGAGCCGACTGAGTGGTGACGCTGCTCATGGCCTCATTGTCAGCCCTCTGCGTTTTTCCCGTCTACTTCAACCACTTCTGCATAAAACCAGCCTGCCCCATGGCTGAACCCAACTGGTACCCGCCAAACCCAAAACGCTGGTAAGCGCGAATGGCCCCCACGTTGCCTTGCAGCACCTCCAGCGTCAACTTGCAGGCACCGCGTTCGCGGGCGATGGCCTCGCACAGCGCCAGCATCTGGTCGGCAATGCCACGACCTCGATAGGCAGACAGCACCGCTACATCATGCACGTTGACCAAAGGGCGGCAGGCAAAGGTAGAGAAGCCTTCAATGCAATTGACCAAACCCACAGGCACATCGCCTGAGTACGCCAGCACGCTGTACGCCTGGGGCCGCGCGGCGAGGCACAGCACCAGATTGGCTTTGGCGAAATCGCTTAAGCCCTCGCCGCCGCCCATGGGGTCAGCAGCGTAAGCATCGAGCAGATGCACCAGAGCTGCTGAATGCGCGGGGTTGGCGTAGTCTGCGCGATGCACAGTGATAGTGACAGCCGTTGTATCGATCGAATTCATGGAAATAGTTTTGTCAGCAATTGAAATTTATACCGCCAAGCAATCGGCAATGCGCTTGGCGCAAGCCTGGGCTTGCTCAGGGTCGCGCGCTTCCACCATCACGCGCACCAACGGCTCGGTGCCGCTGGCGCGAATGAGGATGCGGCCCGCGTTTCCCAGTTCTGCTTCCACCGCTTTAGATTCTGCGGCCATGCGGGCGTTAGCCGTCCAGTCTTGCCCAGGCTTGAGTCGCACGTTGATGAGAACCTGCGGAAAGAGCGTGACATCGGCCAGCAACTCCGCCAGCGTTTGGCCCGTGCGAATGCAGGCTTGCAGCACTTGCAGGGCAGACACCAAGCCGTCGCCTGTCGAGTGTTTGTCAAGCGCCAGCAAATGGCCCGAGCCTTCGCCGCCCAGCAGCCAGCCGCGCTTCTCCATTTCTTCAAGCACGTAACGATCCCCCACCTTGGCGCGCACCAACTCCACGCCTTTGTCTTTTAACGCAAGCTCGACCGCCATATTGGTCATCAGCGTGCCGACCACGCCGGGCACAGAGTCTGAGGCGCGGCGGCCGCCATCCATTGCACCGGCCTTGCCACCGCGGTGCAAGCGCTCCTTGACCATCAAGTACAGAATTTCATCGCCGTTGAAAAGTCGGCCCTGGGCATCGACCACCTGTAGGCGATCCGCATCGCCATCCAGCGCGATGCCGATGTCCGCGCCATGCTTTTTCACGGCCTCGACCAGCGCTTCAGGGTGGGTGGCACCCACGTCCAGGTTGATGTTCAAGCCATCTGGCGCGCAGCCGATGGAAATCACCTCCGCCCCCAGCTCGTGGAACACTTTGGGTGCCACCTGGTAGGCTGCACCGTGGGCGCCATCGACCACAATTTTCAAACCCCGCAAGGTGAGGTCGTTGGCAAACGTGCTTTTGCAGAACTCGATGTAGCGACCCGGTGCATCCTCCAAGCGCCGGGTACGGCCCAGGCTTGCTGAATCGACCCAAACAGGCGCGTCGTCCATGGCGGCCTCCACCGCAAGCTCCCAGGCATCCGGCAGCTTGGTGCCTTGCGCGCTGAAAAACTTGATACCGTTGTCGTCGAACGGGTTGTGACTGGCGCTGATCACCACCCCCAGCGACGCCCGTTGTGCCCGCGTCAGATACGCCACGCCCGGTGTTGGCAGTGGCCCCAGCAGCACAACATCGACACCCGCTGAATTGAAGCCGCTCTCCAGAGCGCTCTCCAGCATGTAGCCGGATATGCGGGTGTCTTTGCCAATCAACACCGTGGGGCGAGCTTCGGTCTGCTTCAGCACCCGGCCCACGGCGTGCGCCAGCCGAAGGATGAAGTCTGGCGTGATGGGCGCTTTGCCCACGGTGCCGCGAATGCCATCGGTACCAAAATATTTTCTGCTCATGTTTGTCTGCCTTTTATAAATTGTTGGTGAATCTCTTAAAGCACCGGATGCCCGGCGCGCGCCAGCACCGCCAGCGCCTGCACCGTCTCGCGCACATCATGCACACGCACAATGCGGGCTCCGCGCTGCACGGCCAGTATCGCCGCAGTCACACTCGGTACCAGGCGGTCGCGCACATCCATCGTCGCAATCGTCGCCAAAGATGAGCTGGTGGCCAGCGCCAGCGACGACTTGCGAGACCAGCCCAGCAGCAGCGGATACCCTGCGGCAAGCAGCTCTTGCTGGCGCGCCAGCAATGAAAAATTCTGTTCGACGGTTTTGCCAAAGCCGATGCCTGGATCCAGCACGATGCGTGAGCGGTCGATACCGAGGTCCAGCAAATCGTGCGTAATTCGCTCCCAAAATTGCAGCACCTGGAGAATCACGTCACCCTGCATAGGTTGCACCTGCATGGTTTGCGGATCGCGGTGCATGTGCATCAAACACAGGCCGCACTGCGGATGTTGGCTGACGACTTGCAACGCGGTTTTGGACATCGCTGTGTCACCCTGCCCTTGCAGCGCGCGAATGTCGTTGACAAGGTCTGCTCCCAAGTCCAGTGCCGCTTGCATCACCTCGGGCTTGTAGGTGTCGATGGAGACGGGCACCCCAATCGTCACCGCGCCTTGAATGACGGGCAGCACACGCGCCAGTTCCTCTTCAAGCGGGAGCGGCAACGCACCGGGCCGCGACGACTCGCCGCCAATATCCAGAATGTCCGCCCCCGCCTTGACCAGCGCCTGACAGTGCGCCAGCGCGGCCGAGGTTGATTTGAACTGTCCACCGTCCGAGAACGAATCAGGCGTGACGTTGACGATGCCCATCACCTTGGGCGCGCTCAAGTCAATGCGAAATCGGGAGGTTTGCCAGAACATGGAAAAATTATCGCGCAGTGTCGACCACGACAGTTGGATCGCCCATGGAAAAAGGGGCACGAGGCCCCTTTTTTAATCTGCTTATGTGATGTTTTGCGGCTTTTAAGCTGCCGTCGGTGCGGGATTCGGAGTCACAACCGGCGTGCCACCGGAACCATCGCCCTGGCTCGGGGGAGTGCGTGGTGCCCAGTCCTTGGGCGGACGCGGGTCTTTGCCGGCCATGATGTCGATGATCTGCTCCCGGTCAATGGTCTCCCACTTCATCAAGGCGTCGGTCATGACCTCCATCTTGTCGCGGCTGGACTCCAGAATACCTTGCGCTACCGCGTACTGCTCGTCCAGGATTCTGCGAATCTCCGAGTCCACCTTTTGCTGCGTATTCTCGCTGATGCTGGTGGTCTTGGTGACGCTGCGGCCCAGGAAAACTTCGCCTTCGTTCTCGGCATAAACCATGGGGCCCATCACATCGCTCATACCGTAGCGTGTGACCATGTCGCGCGCGATTTTGGTAGCGCGCTCGTAGTCGTTGGAGGCACCCGTGGAAATTTTCTTGACGAACAGGTCTTCGGCAATGCGTCCACCAAACAGAATACTGATCTGGTTGAGCATCTGGTCAAAGTACAGGCTGTAGGTATCGCGCTCGGGCAACTGCCACGTCACACCCAGGGCACGGCCACGCGGAATGATGGTGACTTTGTGAACGGGGTCGGTGCCCTTCAAGGACTCCGCGACGATGGCGTGGCCCGACTCGTGGTAGGCCGTGGCGCGCTTGTCTTCCTCAGTCATCACCATGCTCTTGCGCTCGGGGCCGAGGTAGATTTTGTCTTTGGCTTTTTCGAAGTCCTGCATCTCCACCACACGGGCATTACGACGCGCGGCCATCAAGGCAGCTTCATTGCAGAGGTTGGCCAGGTCAGCACCGGACATGCCGGGTGTGCCGCGTGCAATCACACTGGGGTTCACGTCCTGGCCCAAGGGTACTTTGCGCATGTGCACGCCCAAGATTTGCTCGCGGCCCCGAATGTCGGGCAGCGTTACGTAGACTTGGCGGTCAAAACGGCCTGGGCGCAACAGCGCCGCATCCAAAATGTCAGGCCGGTTGGTGGCCGCAACGACGATCACGCCGACGTTGGTCTCAAAGCCGTCCATTTCCACCAGCATCTGGTTCAACGTCTGCTCGCGCTCGTCATTGCCGCCGCCCAGGCCAGCACCACGCTGGCGGCCTACTGCATCAATCTCGTCGATGAAGATGATGCACGGCGCGTTCTTTTTGGCGTTGTCAAACATGTCGCGCACGCGAGCTGCGCCCACGCCGACGAACATCTCGACAAAGTCTGAACCTGAGATCGAGAAAAATGGCACCTTGGCTTCACCGGCAATGCCTTTGGCCAGTAACGTTTTACCGGTGCCGGGGGGGCCGACCAGCAGCAGGCCGCGCGGAATACGCCCGCCGAGTTTTTGAAACTTGGCAGGGTCTTTGAGGAAGTCGACCACCTCTTTGACTTCTTCCTTGGCTTCGTCGCAGCCCGCCACATCGGCAAACGTGATCTGATTGGTGTTTTCATCCATCATGCGTGCTTTGCTCTTGCCGAAGCTGAACGCACCGCCCTTGCCGCCACCTTGCATCTGGCGCATGAAGTAGACCCAAACGCCAATCAAGAGCAACATGGGGCCCCAGCTGACCAGCAGAGTCATCAACAACGAGCCTTCTTCGCGCGCCTTGACATCAAACTTCACACCATTGGAGATCAGGTCACCGACCAGGCCACGGTCCAGATAAGTAGCGGTAACGCGCACCTTGCGGTCGTCGTTGGTGACGGCTTGAATCTCGGTGCCGCCCTGGCCTTCCTGGATGACAACGCTCTTGATGCGTTTGTTGCGCACTTCTTCGAGAAAATCGGAGTAACCAACGAAGCCGGCGCCCGCCGCGTTACGCGTGTCGAACTGTTTAAAAACGGTGAACAACACGAGTGCGATCACCAGCCAGACGGCAATTTTAGAAAACCACTGATTATTCAAACGAGGCTCCAGTGCGGATGCAGTAAGGAAGAGGGAACAGACTGACAGTCACAATTGCGTCGTATTTTAGGCGTTTCAAGGGGTCGCACCAAGGATATTCGACGTTTCGGCCACAGCGGTAACAAGGGGATAGCGCTGTATCAAAGATTCATCAGAGATTCTTCAGCCCCAGCCCCACCAAAAACGTCTCCGTTGATTTGTCGCGTGAAGCCTTCGGTTTAACTGGCTTAACCACCTGAAAACTGGCTTTGAACAGCTTCACCAAGTCGTCGTACCCGCCACTGTGGAACACCTTGGCGACCAGTGCACCCTGGGGTTTCATGTGGGTTTTGGTGAAATCAATGGCCAGCTCGATCAAATGCTCGACCCGCGCGGCATCCGCCGAGTGAATGCCCGATAGGTTAGGGGCCATGTCAGACACCACCATGTCAGCCAGCCGCCCGCCCATCGCCTCCGTTAGACGGGCCAGCACGGCATCATCGCGAATGTCGCCCAGCAAAAACTCCACGCCTTCGACCGGGTCCATCGGCAAGAGATCCAGCGCGATGATGCGCCCATCCAGCTCGCCGCCGGGTTTGACGGCCATTTTGCGACGCAGGTACTGGCTCCACGCACCCGGGGCGGAGCCCAAATCGACCACCAGTTGGCCCGGTTTGATGAGCTTGAAGGTCTCGTCAATCTCTTTGAGCTTGTAGGCGGCGCGGGCGCGGTAACCCTCACGCGTGGCGAGTTTGACGTAGGGGTCGTTCACGTGGTCATTGATCCACGCACGGTTGACCTTGCTTCCCTTGGAGCTGCTGCTAGTTTTTGAGTCTTTGCTTGCCATTCAGCCCGATAATAGCGTTATGTCCTTGATACAACTTACCCCCGCAGAGCGAAAAGACCATCGTGCCGCCGCCCACCACCTCGACCCGGTCGTGATGATCGGTGGCGACGGCCTGACCGATGCCGTCAAAAAAGAAGCTGAAATGGCGTTGAATGCCCACGGCCTGATCAAAGTGCGGGTGTTTTCAGACGACCGCGCAGCGCGCGAAGTCATGTTTCAAACCCTGGCCGAGGGCCTGAATGCCGCCCCGATTCAACACATTGGCAAATTGCTGGTGCTGTGGAGGCCCAAACCTGAAAAAGAACGCGCTGAACGTGATGAAGACCGCATGCCCGGCCCGCGTGATTTCAAGGTGCTCAAGTACAGCAAACGCGGCGGTCAGCGGCCCGAGGTCAAAACCCTGCGCGTGCTGGGCAATCAGCGGTTAACGCAAGGCGGCGAAGTCAAACGCGCCAAGCCCAAGCAGGTCAGCGTGAAGAAGCGCTCACAAACCTGAGGCCGCTCAGGGCATGACCTGACCGCCGTTGACCTCGATAACTTGACCGGTGACATAACCGCTCGCCGACTTACTGGCCAAAAATAGAAACGCGCCTGCGCATTCTTGTGCGGTTCCCAAACGACCCATTGGGATGGCGTTGCTGAAGTTCTTGAGTATTTCCGGCGACGAGTGGCCATCATGAAACGGCGTTTCAATCACACCGGGCGCCACTGCATTGACCCGAATATTGTCTTTGACCAGCTCCTTGGCCATCGTTCGGGTAATGGTTGAAACAAAGCCCTTGCACGCTGCGTACAAACCTGCGCCTGGGCCACCCCCAGTACGGGCGGCTTGGGTTGTGACATTGATAATCACACCGCCGCCAGCTTGAATCATCAACGGAATGACGCGTCGGCTAACCGCGACAACAGACCGCGCGTTCAGTCGAAACACCTCATCGATGTAGTCATCTTCCGCTTGGGCAATGGCCGCGCGACGCACAAAACCACCGGCGTTGTTCACCAGCACATCAA
>JANNFW010000257.1:0-1612 GCA_031380235.1 Rhodoferax sp.
TGCCATTCGCGATGCGATCCGTGAAGTAACCAAGCCCGGCGGCGAAGTGGTGAGTGCAGGACCAGAAGGCTTCGCGCGCGCTTTGCAGTTGATTCGCGAACGCAAGGCCGTGCGCTATGTCGGCGTGATTGGCGGCGTGGAGTTTGACCGCAACGGCGACATCGTCGGCCCCTTCCGTCTTTGGAAATTGCAGAACGGCGAGGTGACCACCACAGGGCAGATGACCACCGATGAAGTGCAGGCGGTGCAGGCCAAATTGCCGAAGTGATTGAAACTAAACGAGTGAAAGAAAGTGATTGAAAGAACCCTGCTCGCGGGCGATCTAGAAATCCCGCGCATCGTCACGGGCCTGTGGCAGGTGGCCGACATGGAGCGCGGCGGCAAAGCGCTTGACCCGCTGCCCGCTGCCGCTGCGATGGAAGACTATGCCCACGCCGGTTTTGATGCGTTTGACATGGCCGATCACTACGGCTCGTCAGAGATCATCACCGGGCATCTGCTGGGCAAAGGCTCCGCCATCAAAGCCTTCACAAAATGGTGCCCCGAGCCCGGTGCGATGACGGCGGATGTGGTTCGCGCAGGCGTTGAGCGGGCGTGTGAGCGCATGCAAACGCGCAGCATCGACCTGATGCAATTCCATTGGTGGACGTTTGAGCATCCCGGCTATCTGGATGCGCTAACCGAACTTGCCGCATTACGCGCTGAGGGCTTGATCAAGCACATCGGCCTCACCAACTTTGACACCGCCCACCTGCGCGTGCTCCTTGCCCAAGGCCTGCCTATCGCCACCAACCAGGTTTGCCTGTCGCTCTTGGATCGTCGTGCGACCGGGCCGATGACGCAGTTGTGCGCCGCGCGTGGTGTCAAGCTGCTGGCCTACGGCACGCTGGGCGGCGGCTTCTTGAGTGAGCGCTGGCTGAACAAGCCCGCGCCCGTCGAAGTCGGCGACTGGAGCAAGATGAAATACCGCCGCTTCATTGATGCCGTTGGCGGCTGGGCGGCACTGCAAGGGGTGCTGAACGCGGCGCACGACATCGCACATAAGCACGATGTGTCAATTGCCAATGTCGCCACGCGCTGGGTGTTGGATCAGCCCGCCGTCGCGGCGGTGATCGTCGGTGCGCGCTTGGGGCAATCAGAGCACCGCGCGGACAACGCGCGCGTTTTCTCCTTTAAGTTGGATGACGATGACTTGACATTGCTCGAAGCCGCCTTCGCCGCAACAAAATCCATCCCCGGCGACTGTGGTGACGAGTACCGCAAGCCGCCGTTCCTCACCGCCTCAGGCGATTTGAGCCATCACCTGTCCACCTTCACGCCCATCTACAAAAAACAGCTCGTTCATGGCCACACGGATCGCTGGAGCGTGGACAGCGGCAGCCTGTGGGAGCCCATCGCGGGTTACTCACGTGCGGTGCGCGATGGGGCACACGTGTCGGTGTCTGGCACCACGGCAACGCACGGCAGCGGTGGGGCGGTGGCGCCCGGTGATGCAGGGGCGCAAACCACCTGGATTTTGGACAAGATCGCCGCGTCTTTAAGCGCACTGGGCGCCCGCATGGATGACGTGATCCGCACCCGCATCTACCTGCGCGATGTCAACGAGTGGGAA
>JANNFW010000266.1:0-3057 GCA_031380235.1 Rhodoferax sp.
GAAGCGTTTTGCCAAATCAACGCCAACTCGTGTAATCTCGCTCATGGGACTTCTCCTTCAAAAGGTTAAAGATTGACTGTTCCAACTTCAATCTTGGCACCAGATGCCGTTACCGTGAAGTGGGAAGTCCCTTCGCATTCGTATATGTTGCGTAATTAGCTATAATTTACATAGCAATTGTTGTTGGGAATTGACCCAAATTCAACAGCTAATCACCACACTTAACTGTTATTTGATTGTCGACAAACAGTTAAAATGCGTTGCATGACGCAAATCTTGAATCTCGATCAACTCAAAACCGCCACGGCCACAGGCGGGGTCACCGGTATCACCTTGCGTGGCGATGGCGCTGCATTTGTGGTGAGCATTCAAACGCAAAAATTTGAGGCGGTGCTGGCCACCTCGCGCAAGCAGCCGCGCCGGTTTGCCGACCCGCGCAAGGCGCTGCAACTGCTGCGCGGCATCGGCTGGAATCAATGCCAGATTGATGCGGCCCAGTGGCGACCTGAAGATCGCGCGCTGGAGAAGACTGCCCGGCCCGACCGCAGCATCGCCCTGAAAGCAGTGCACGAGGCGGCGCAAGCCGATGCAGATTACGACCGCTGGTTTCGCGCCAAGGTGCAGGCCTCGATTGATGGGCTGAAGGATGGGACGAATAAGGCCTACACCGCTGAGGAGTGGACTAAACGCCGTGCCGATATGATTGCCCGCATTAAAGCGCGCCAGTCACTTGAACGTGGGGCATGAGGGCCTGGTTCAATGTAGTTCGCACCCCCCGGTACGAGCGAGACATTCAAGACGTGTACGACTACATCGAGCAAGACAACGCTGATGCTGCAATTCGGATGCTGTTGCACATTGAAGATCGGGTAGACAGCCTGGCCGACCCGAACTTCCCTCGCCGCAAAGGTCGTGTCAAAGGTACGTTGGAACTGGTGGCGCATCCCAATTATCTGGTTGTGCTGAAACAGACCGAGGCCACCGTCACGGTATTAAACGTCTTGCATGTCGCCACACAATACCCTTAAGCCCTTCAATGAATATCCTCAAACGAATCCTGCGCGCGCTGACCTTCGGTGCGCTGGCCATCATTCTTCTGTTTGAAGAATGGGGTTGGGAGCCACTGGCTCGGCTGATGACGCGGCTGGCGCGCCTGCCCGTGTGGGCGCACATCGAGCGCGCCATCACCCGGCTGCCGCGCTGGGGGGCGTTGCTGATTTTTGCTGTGCCGTGGGCGCTGCTGCTGCCGATCAAGCTGCTGGCGCTGTTTCTGTTCGCCCATTCGCAAAAGGCGTTGGGCGTTGCGATACTGCTCGGTGCCAAAGTGCTGGGCACAGCCATTGTGGCGCGGCTGTTTCAGCTCACACAGCCTGCGCTCATGAAGTTTGAGTTGTTCGCCAAGTGGTATCCGCGCTGGAAGATTTGGAAGGATGCGTTGATGGCGCAGATTCGCGCCTCGGAGCCGTGGCAATTTGCGGTTCGCACCAAGGTCGCGATCAAGACTTGGTGGGCCAAAGCCTCGCGGGCGCTGCGGGAGTGATGTCGCTGTGATGTCGCGGGAGGGACGGGCTCTGCCTGGGCTGCTCAGGGTATTCCATAGCGTCACCGGGCTTAGACTGTTGCATGCTTTGAGTAACTGACTCCAACAGGATTGATATGAACCACTTAAGCGGCCTTGACGCGACCTTTTTGCACCTCGAATCGCCTGAAATGCCGATGCACGTCGGCTCGCTGTGCGTGATGGATTTGCCCGAGGGCTTTAACAGCGACGATTTCTATGAAGCCGCCAAGCAGCGCGTGGCCGAGCGCATGCATCTGGCCGATTTGTTCACCCGCAAGCTGGCGCTGATTCCGTTTGACCTCTCCA
Organism: Rhodoferax sp.; assembly: GCA_031380235.1. Lineage (GTDB taxonomy): Bacteria > Pseudomonadota > Gammaproteobacteria > Burkholderiales > Burkholderiaceae_C > JANYCG01. The sequence continues at coordinate 1,868 of JANNFW010000266.1, forward strand.
ACCCGGTCTGGGTGGAAGATGAAGACATCGACATCGAACACCACGTCCGCCACATCACCTTGCCCAAGCCGGGCAGCAACCGCCAGTTGCAGCAGTACGTCGCGCGCCTGCATTCGAGCCTGCTGGACAGAAGCCGCCCGCTGTGGGAGTTTTTCATCATTGATGGCCTCAAGAGCGGCCAGGTCGCGCTGTACACCAAGGCGCATCATGCGGGCATGGACGGCCAGGCGGGTATCGCCGTGGCGCAGGCGCTGTTTGACTTGGAGCCCACAGGCCGCGTCGTCAAGCCGCCGCGCCCCCGGGTGCGCCGCCATCAGTACCAGTTGGGCTTTGCCGAGCTGGGCGGTGCGGCACTGCGCAACACCGGTCATCAGATTGTGAAGCTGTTCCAAACCGCACCGGCGATGCTGCGCGCCTTGCGTGACACCGTCTTGCCGCAAAAAGACGAGCATGGCAAGCGCAACTGGAGTGCGCCAAGCGGCGTGAAACTGTTTGGCCCACGCACGGTGTTCAATGTGTCCGTCACCAACCAGCGCAGCTTCGCAGGCCGCACCATCCCGATGGCCGAGACCAAATTCATCGGCAAAACTCTGGGCGGCTCGCTCAACGATGTGGTGTTGTGCACCACCGCCGGTGCGATGCGCCGCTACCTCAAAGAGCATAACAATATGCCCGCCAAACCGCTGCTCGCAGCCGTGCCCGTGAGCCTGCGCGCACCCGGCGATGCATCGGCCAACAACCAGGTCAGCATGACGACGATGACGCTCGCCTCCGACATTGCCGACCCGGTGGAGCGCCTCAAAGCCATCCACAAAGCCTCCGAGATCAACAAGGCGATGATGGGCCGCGTCAAAACCGCTATCCCTACCGATTTTCCGCTGTTTGCCGCGCCGTGGCTGATGTCCGGCGTGGCCGCGATAGCGTCGCGCTCCGGCATCCTTAACGTGCTGCCGCCGATTGCCAACCTCGTCATCTCCAACGTGCCTGGCAGCCCCGTGCCCTTGTACTTTGCCGGTGCCAGAGTCGTCAGCTTCTACCCCGTCTCCATCATCGTGCACAGCATGGCCCTGAACGTCACCGTGCAAAGCTATGCCGGCCGCCTGGACTACGGCCTAATAGCCTGCCGCCGCGCCGTGCCCGACATCACCGACCTGGGCGACTACATCCTGGCCGAGCACCAGAAGCTGCTG
>JANNFW010000274.1:0-1787 GCA_031380235.1 Rhodoferax sp.
CACGCCGCGACGCGCAGCCAATGCGCGCCGAATGTGTATCGCACGTCGTTCAGCAATTCACAACCCACGCGTGCGTTGGGCCAGGCCATGATGGCCAAGGGCCACAAAAAGGCGGTTTGGATCACGTGGAAGTACGCAGCGGGCGATGAGGCGTTTGAAGGCTTCAAAGAAAGCTACACCGCGGCGGGCGGCACGATTGTGAAAGAACTCAATCTGCCCTTCCCGAACGTTGAGTTTCAAGCCTTGCTGACCGAAATCGCCTCCATCAAGCCGGATGCGGTGGCCTGCTTCTTCGCAGGCGGCGGTGCGGCCAAATTCATGCGTGATTACGCGGCTGCTGGTTTGAAAGACAAAATTCCACTTTACGGCTCGGGCTTCCTCACCGAAGGCGTGTTGGAAGCCGCAGGCGATGCTGCCAATGGCGTCATGACCACATTGCATTACAGCGACTCGCTGGCCACGCCACGCAACCAGGCCTTCCGCCTGGCCTACGCCAAAACCTACCGTTTGCAGCCCGACGTGTATGCCGTCCAAGGCTACGACACAGGCCTGCTGCTGGCCTTGGGTGCCAATGCCGTCAAGGGTGATCTGTCCAGCAAACCTGCGCTGTACAAGGCGCTGGAAGGCGCCACCATCGACAGCCCGCGCGGCAAATGGAGCATGAGCAAATCACATAACCCGGTGCAGGATATTTATCTGCGCGTGGTGGAAAACAAGGAAAACAAAGTCTTGGGTGTGGCGGCCAAGGCGCTGGCGGACAGTGGTGCAGGCTGCAAGATGGCCTAAGCGTATTGCGCGCTCATCGCGGCATATCAAGGGAGGCTTAGCCTCCCTTTTTTTGTCGATGCTGGTGGTAAGTCAATGCCGCAGCGATGCACCAGGCCAGCTCTTTTTTTGGCAAGCTGCCGTCCCGCTCAAAAACCAGCGCCCGATTGCCTTCAAACTGAAAGTCGTTGGGGAACATCGTGCGAAAGGTGTCCACCAGCGTGGTTTGGCAGTTGAAATAGACCGCGTATTGCGAGGGCCTTTTGGGGCTGTACGCGATGCGCACAGTGCTACCGCTTTTGCTCTGGGATGTCAGGTACGCGGGCTCACCCCACTTCAAGGTTTCTTCCAGTACCCCCACGCCTGGAGTGCGCGCCGCCGTGTCCAATATGAGTTGGCGCAGCGCCATCAGACGAGCGCGCATCGACGCGGGATACGCGCCGAAGACTTTCTTGACCGTTGAATTATTGAACGACTGCATAGGGGTTAAAGGTTAAATGACCAGCGCAGTATCGTGCCAGAATTGGCGTGGCACAAGTGCAGGCGAATGGAATCAAACAGCATAGGGAGAATCAATGCGAACTCAAGTCGCCATCATCGGCGCAGGCCCTGCTGGGCTGTTACTCGGTGCGCTGCTGCACCAGGCGGGCATTGACAACATCATCATTGAACGCCAAAGCCCGGATTACGTGCTGGGGCGCATCCGCGCGGGCATCCTGGAGCAGACCACGGTGGACATGCTGACGGATGTGGGTGTGGGCGATGGCGTGAAGGCCGAGGGCATCGTGCATCACAGCATCGAGTTGGTGTTTGCCGGGTCGCGCCATGCGATTGATGTCCAAGGCCTGACAGGCGGCAAGGTGGTGACGGCTTATGGCCAGACCGAAGTGACACGCGACCTGATGGCGGCACGAAGCCACGCTGGACTTGCCACCGTTTACGAAGCCAGTGCCGTCAGTATTCACGATTTTGATGGCGAGCGACCTCGCGTTTGCTACGAAAAGGACGGCAAGTCACATGAG
>JANNFW010000313.1:0-2953 GCA_031380235.1 Rhodoferax sp.
GATGTGGGCGGGTGCCTCGGTCTACTTTGCTGATGTGCCGTATGCACCGCAAAGCATGGCGAAGCTGATGCGCGAGGTGGGGGCCACGATTTGCTACACGGCACCTACGTTTTACCGGCAAATGGCACCGCATATGAAAGAGATCATCACTGAGCATGGCTCCTCGAGCCTGCGCATCTGTGTCAGCGCGGGGGAGGGTCTGCCCGATGCCACACGCACGCTGTGGCGCGAGGCCACGGGCATTGAGATGCTGGACGGCATTGGCGCGACGGAGATGTTCCACATTTTCATCTCGTCCGCAGGTGCCGAGATCAGGCACGGCGCGATTGGCAAAGTGGTGCCGGGCTACACCGCCAAAGTAGTTGACGACAACAGCGCAGAATTGCCGCGCGGCACCGTCGGCAAGCTGGCTGTCATAGGCCCCACCGGCTGCAAATACATGGACGATGCGCGGCAATCCAACTACGTCAAAAACGGTTGGAACCACCCCGGCGACGCTTTTTTTCAGGATGCGGACGGCTACTTTTTCTACCAAGCCCGCACGGACGACATGATCATCACCTCCGGCTACAACGTTGGCGCACCCGAGGTGGAAGATGCCCTGCTCAAACACGCGGCCGTGGCCGAATGCGCGGTGGTCGGTCAGCCCGATGCAGATCGCGGCATGGTAATCAAGGCGTTTGTCGTGCTCAAGCCGAATACGGTCGGCGACGCAGCGATGGTCAAGACGCTTCAAGACTTTGTCAAAGCCGCCATCGCGCCGTACAAGTACCCGCGCGAGATCGACTTCGTCAGCAGCCTGCCTCGCACCGAAACCGGCAAGTTGCAACGTTTTCGCCTTAAACCACAACCATAAATGAGACCGTCACATGAAGCACCTACAACCCCCCGGCTGGCTGCCCGCCAAAGGCTACGCGAATGGCATTGCCGCCCATGGCACACAGATATTTGTAGGCGGCCAAATCGGCTGGAACGCCCAGCAGCAATTTGAGACCGACGACTTCATCTTGCAGGCCGCCCAAGCCTTGCGCAACATTGTCGCTGTGTTGAAAGAGGCCAACGCCGGCCCCGAACACATCGCGCGCATGACCTGGTACATCCTGGATCGCGCCGAATACGTCCGCCGCCTCAAAGAGCTGGGTGTCGTCTACCGCGAGGTGATGGGCCGCAACTTCCCGGCCATGAGCTGCGTGCAGGTGGCTGCGCTGATTGAGGAGCGGGCGAAGGTTGAGATTGAGGTGACGGCGGTGGTGGCGGATTGACTGGTTGATACGAGACAGCGAAGCACGTTGGCTTACAATTCGGCTTACTTTTAAAGCCAGTTTCTATGCAAACAGTTACGTTGTCCAGCAAGGGCCAATTGGTCATCCCCAAATCCCTGCGCGATCAGATGCATTTGAATGTGGGTGATGAGCTGGCTGTGCGCGTGATTGGCGGAGAAATCCGCCTTCGCCGTCTTCAGATGCTAGCGCCCAGCAGCGTCGGACTGGACGCTGTAGCGGGCTGTCTGGCACAAAACGGGCAGCAAAAGGGGCGCAAAAAACTGAGTGAGGCGCAGGTGCGGCAAGCCATTGCGCAGCGCCTGAAAAGTCGTGATGCTTCGAGCCGTGACGGGACATCGCGCAGCGCAGCAAGCGATTCGTGATTTCTCTCGATACAAACATCCTTGCTCGCCTGCTGCTGGGCGACGATGCAGGCCAGCTAGCCCGAGCCAAATCCTTACTCTCAACGGCACAGCAATTCACGGCTCCGATCACAGTCATGCTTGAACTGGTGTGGGTGCTGGAAGCCAACGGCGTTGAACCCACTGCATTGGCCGACGGTTTGGAGCGATTGCTGAGCCTGCCAAATTTCAAGCCAGCGCACGTCGCCGAAATCCGTCAGGCCCTTAATGTCTACCGAGAAGGGCTGGATTTTGCAGACGCATTGCATCTGGCGCTCAGTGGACCCACTACCCGAATGGTCAGCTTTGACAAGGCCTTCATCAAGCGCGCTAAGAAACTGGGTTTGGAGCCATCGGTCGAATAGCCCCCAGCGCGCTGACGGTTCACGGCAACGCACCGTCCGATTTGCGGATGTCCCGCTGCACGATGGTTCGCAAGTGGTGTAATTTCGCCCACGTAATGGATGAAATTACACCAAAAATAGACAGATGATCTCTGTTCAAGTCACCGGCGCCGGATTAAAAAGCACCAGCGCGTTGTGCAGCTTCCAGTGCTCGGCCCAGGTCTTTTTGCGGCCACTGGCTACTTCGAGCATCAGGTGGAAAAGCTCCCAGCCCACGTCTTCAATGGAGGCGCTGCCATCGGCAATGGTGCCTGCATTCACGTCCATCAAGTCGTGCCAGCGACGGGCCAGGTCGGTGCGGGTGGCTACTTTGATGACGGGGACTTGCGCCAATCCATACGGTGTGCCGCGCCCGGTGGTGAAGACGTGCAGGTTCATACCGGCGGCCAGTTGCAGCGTGCCGCAGATAAAGTCGCTGGCGGGTGTGGCGGCGTAAATCAAGCGGCCAGTGTCACTTTTTGGACTTAATTTTTCACCCGGCGCCAGCACGTCGGTGATGGCGGCGCTGCCAGATTTGACGATGGAGCCCATCGCTTTTTCAACGATGTTGGACAGGCCCCCTTTTTTGTTGCCGGGCGTGGTGTTGGCGCTGCGGTCAACGCTGCCACGGCCAAGGTAGGCGTCGTACCAGGCCATTTCGCGGATCACGGCGGCGGCGACTTCGGGGGTGGCAGCGCGGGCGGTGAGTTGGTCTATGCCGTCGCGTACTTCAGTCGTTTCAGAGAACATCACGCTGGCCCCGGCGCGCACCAAGAGGTCGGTGCAGAAGCCCACGGCTGGGTTGGCTGTGACGCCCGAGAATGCATCGCTGCCGCCGCACTGCACGCCGACCACCAAGGCGCTTGCGGGCACGGTCTCGCGCACGCGGGCGTTCAGGCGCGCCAGG
>JANNFW010000363.1:0-3272 GCA_031380235.1 Rhodoferax sp.
ATTTGAGTTGCGATGCGTTGATCCTTGCCTGCAACGGTTTTGGTGGCAACCCAGCGATGGTGCAGGAGCTGCTGCCTGAGATGCGTGATGCAACGTTTGCAGGCCACGCCGGTAACGATGGCAGCGCTATCACCTGGGGCCAGGCGCTCGGCGCGCGTATGGCTGACCTCGGTGGCTATCAGGGCCACGGTTCTTGGGCGGTGCCCCAGGGCGCGCTGATCAGTTGGGCGTTGATGATGGAAGGCGGCATTCAGGTCAACGCGTTGGGCCAGCGGTTTCACGACGAAACCCAAGGCTACTCTGAAGCGGCGGTCGAGGTGCTGGCGCAGCCGGGCGGTGTGGCGTGGAATGTTTTTGACGAGCCGCTGTTGCAGTTGGCGCGAGGTTTTCCTGATTTTTGCGATGCTGAAACAGCAGGCGCAGTCAAGCCGTGTGCCGACGTCCCAGCGCTGGCCGAGTTGATCGGTTGCGATGGCGTTACATTGGCGGCTACGTTGCGAGAGACCGCGCTTGGTGATGCCGCAGGGCGTTCCTTCAAACGAGCCTTGGCAGCCCCTTTTTATGCCGTGAAGGTGACGGGAGCGCTCTTCCATACGCAAGGCGGTTTGGACATCGATGCCGAATGTCGTGTGCTGCATGAAGACGGCTCAGTGTTCCCCAACCTGCTGGCGGCAGGCGGTGCCGCGCGGGGTGTATCGGGCGACGCAGTGTGGGGTTACCTGTCTGGCAACGGTCTGCTCAGTGCAGTGGCAGGTGGCTACATCTCGGCGCAGACAGCTATTGAAATGGTTAAAAGCACAGCGCAAGCTGTTTGAAGTCATGACTCTCAAAACGCGCTTGAGCCAACCCAACATCGTGCTCGCCCCGGGCGTTTACGATGCCTTGAGCGCGCTCATCGCCGAGCAGTCGGGCTTTGAAGCGCTGTACCTCTCCGGCGCGTCCATCGCCTACACGCGCTTGGGGCGGTCAGATGTCGGCCTGACCACCTACACCGAGGTCGCAGATATGCTCGCCCGCATCACCGAGCGTGTCGCCCTGCCTGTCATCGTTGATGCCGACACGGGTTTTGGCAATGCGCTCAACGTGATGCGGACCGTCAAAGGCTTCGAGCGTGCAGGCGCGGCGATGATCCAGATCGAGGATCAAACCTTCCCCAAACGCTGCGGCCACCTGGATGGCAAAGCCGTTGTGCCCGTCGGTGAAATGGTCGGCAAACTCAAAGCTGCGCTGGATGCGCGCACGTCAAGCAACACGTTGATCCTCGCGCGCACGGATGCGTTGGCTGTGGAAGGGCTGGATGCCGCGTTAGAGCGTGCACAGCTCTATCTGGATGCGGGTGTGGACGCGCTGTTCATCGAAGCCCTGCGAACATTAGAACAGATGAGCGCCGCCTGCCAGCGTTTTGGCGACAAAGTTCCGCTCTTGGCCAACATGGTCGAAGGCGGCAAAACGCCCGTTCAGAATGCTGCTGCCTTACAAGCCCAGGGCTTCAAGATCGCGATCTTCCCCGGTGGCACCGCGCGGGCCGTCGCGCATACTTTGCAGGGCTACTATGCAAGTTTGAAGCAGCATCAAACGACCGTGCCGTGGCAGGACAGGATGCTGGATTTTGACGGGCTTAATAAGGTGATCGGCACTGCGCAACTGTTGCGGGATGGCAAGCGGTATGAGGGCTGAAGGTCGTATAATTGCTATTTAATATATAGCTAATTATGAAGATAATACGAGAGCTAGAGGCCTAATTCATTTTAAAATCGGATGTTTTTCGGGTTTCGGTGATGAAAATTAACCTGTAAGTTAATTTATTGGATTTTTTGCCAAATCTAAACACGCGGTGTTCGAGACGGCAAACGTTGCATGCAGCTACGGGCGGATGTTTTAAAACCGGAAGACCCAATGAAAAAGCCGTGATGAATCGCCCAAGCGACCCATCACAGCTTTGTTGATTTGCTGCTGATACCCGCTGAGCCGCGGCGGTTCAGCGCCCGTACACCTTGCCAAACAACTCCCACGTCTTGCCGGTGAACTTCATCAACTGCTCGCGCTCGATGGGGTAAAAATCGTCCGGGCCGGTCTTGACGTTTACGCCAGGCAACAGCATCGGCAATACCAGATCGAGGTTGGCAGCTTGCTTCATGACGTTGGCGCGGGTCAGGTCGTCACCGGCCTGCTTAAGCACTTGCACCATCAGTTGGGCCACGGTGTAGCCATAGACGTTGAAGTTGTCGTTCATTGCGCCCGTGGGGTGGTACTTTTTCATGTAGTCGACCCAGTCGTCCCACTCTTTGCCTTTTTGGAATTGCGGATCGGTTGGGTCTTTGATGTAGCCCGCAGTGAAGATGCCAACGGATGCCTCAATGCCGGCGGGCACGAGCACGGAGCCGACCGAGCTTGACACGCTGTTCAAGTAGTGCACCGGCTTCCAGCCGAGATCGGCCGCTTTCTTGATGGCCTGTGCGGCAAATTTTGGCGTGGTGACGTTGAAGAAGGTGTCGGCACCGCTGGCTTTGAGCGATACCATCTGGCTGTCAACCGTCGGGTCGGTCACCTCATACGACGCTTTGGAGACGATCATGCTCTTACCTTTTTCGCCCAAGCCATCCTCGAATCCTTTGAGGTAGTCTTTGCCGTAATCGTCATTTTGGTAAAGAATGGCGATTTTTGCGTTGGGCTTGGTGTCAAGAATATGCGCCGCAAACACCTTTGACTCTGACTGGTAGCTCGGCTGGTAGCCCATCGTCCAAGGGAAGCCTTTGGGGTCGCCCCATTTGGTTGCGCCGGTGGCGTTGAACAACTGCGGAACTTTCTTGTCGTTCATGTACTTGTGAATGGCCGAGTTCGACGGCGTACCCAAGGCCTGGAAAATCAGCAGAACTTCTTCCTGCTCCACCAGTTTGCGCGCCTGCTCCACGGTTTTCGCCGGGTTGTAGCCATCGTCCAAGGAGATGAACTTCACCTTTCGGCCGTTGATACCGCCCTCGGCGTTGACCTTGTCAAAGTAGGCACCAATCGACTTGCCAATCGCGCCATAGGCTGATGCGGGCCCAGAGTACGGGTTGATGTGCCCCAGCTTGATTTCCTTGTCGTCCGCGCCGACATCGTATTTCTTTTGCGCCATCGCGCTGGCCGATGCCATGGCGGTGACGCACGCGGCAATGATGAGAGGAAGAAGTTTCAGTTTCATGGTTCCATATCTCCTTAAAGATGATCTATCAACATGATGACCAGACAGAGGGTTGTCCGGTCAAACCCTAATTACGCCTCAACTAAAC
>JANNFW010000423.1:0-1625 GCA_031380235.1 Rhodoferax sp.
TGACAGGTCGTCATTTGCAGCAAGTTTGAGTCCTCCGCGGCGTGCACAGTCGAAGCCGAAGTCAGACAGAATACGAACAAGGTCGCAGTGATTGCAGTTTTCATAGTGATGCCCCAAGGGTAAAAAAAAGTTGTTGAATCTGGTGAATGTGAGGGTCGAACTTGGGCGCACACGCCCGGCCCGGCCCTCAACGGGTCACGACGACCCGCTTTCCGGTTCATGAATGATTTTGAATGGCAGATTGACTTCACCCAGCATAAGTGCAAGACGCACGCCAATACAAATCCCCAATGAAATCATCACTCTGATCGACCTGCCCGCCTGAAATTTGTCGGCGGCGTCCGACACGGGTTTTGCGTTTTTCTCGAAAACCCTCATGAACTCAAAGGTTCGCACTGTCGGTCGCAACCGACAAGTCGTCGCGTTTTTGGTTACGCGTTGTCAGTCTTCAACATGAAGCCAGCAAAGAACTGGGACAGCTCGTCAGTTGCCATGAGCGGCAATATGTTTGCAATGTATTGATCGGGGCGTACGACCACCAAGCAGCCTTGCCGGCGATCAATGCCGCGCAGGGCGTAGATGTCTTTGCTCGCGTCGTCCAACGCACAAAACGCTTTTTCATAGTCTCGCAGCCCGTGGCGGCCCTTGTGCGGAAACAGCAACTCCGGCATGGCCGTGATGGCAAGCTGATGATGGCTTTGCTGGAACATCGCGCGAACGTCGAACACCGAATCCACGTCAGCATGTGTAGGCGTGTAGCGCTTGATGGGCGACTCAGGTGAGTCGCTGAAAAATTTACACAGCTTGGCGATCGCTGAGCCTGGCGCGCCCGCGTCGCCCTGCCCTGCAAACGCCAACAATCGCCAGCGGCCGTCTGCCAAAAGCGTCTCGCCGAGTTGAATTTGCTTGCCATCGCCGATGCGAACAACGGGCGCGGAATGAAAGCGTTTGCCGATTTGCAAGCCTGTCGCCAAGCCTTGATGCGAAGCCGCGCCAGTGAGTGACCACGCGTTTTGGGCAGGCTTGTAATGCGTCGCCGTGCCGGCGGTGTAGCGACCATGCTGCACGAAGTACTTCTGCACCGCAGCCGGGTCGTTGCTGGCGCGGTCGCTCAGCATGGCAGCCCATTCGCGGTCAAAGTCGATCAGTTCTTTGGCGACGGCTTGTCGCTCTGCGGAGTAGGTGTGAAGCAAGCTGGCGGGGCTGCGCCCTCGCAGCACGGCAGCCAGCTTCCAGCCGATATTGAAAGCGTCTTGCATCGAGACGTTCATGCCCTGCCCTGCTTTGGGGCTGTGGGTATGGCACGCATCGCCCGCGATGAAAATGCGTGGCAATTGAGATTGGCTTTGCTCTGGCGCTACATCGTCAAATCGATCACACAGGCGCTGGCCAATTTCATACACCGACCACCACGGTACTTCTTTCACATCCAGCTTATACGGGTGAAAGATGCGCTGGGCGGCGGCAATTAATTGCTCCAGCGTAATGTTGCGCCCGGCGACACGCTCGTTTTCGGCGAGTTTGTCCATCTCCACATAAATGCGAACCATGTAGCCGCCTTCGCGCGGAATAATCAACAGGCTGCCCTCGCTGGCCGACTGGATCAGCGACTTGAAACGCACATC
>JANNFW010000435.1:0-1625 GCA_031380235.1 Rhodoferax sp.
CAATTACCCATCGCGGCCAAAGAGGCGACGATGGACAACTACTACCCCGCTCTCTTCCCCGAGGCCAGCAGCCGCCTGCAAGCGGCGGGCGCGTGGTTGAAGGGCAAAGGGCACACCAAAGTGGTGTTGATCAGCCACACCATGGGCTCATGGATGGCGAACGTCTACTTTGACAAGCAGGCAGCCAGCAACGCTTATCTGGCCTGGGTGTGCATCTCGCTCACGGGCGGCTATTCGTTCGCCGTGCGCAACTACCCGTTCCCCGTGCTGGATTTGTATGGCGAGCAGGACATCCCGATCACGGTGTCATCCGCCTGGCGCAGAGCCGGTTTGTTACGGCTTGCCGCGACAGGTTCAAAGCAAGTCATGATCGCCGGGGCGGATGCCGAGTGGCGTGGCAAGGAGCAGGCGGCAGCGGATGCTATTGCGGAGTTCTTGAAGGCGCTGCCTTCCTAGTTCACATGCGCGTCAAGCGCGCCACGCCACGCGCCTGGCTAAGCGCTCAAACGCCATATCGACCACGATGGCCAGCATGCCCACCAGCACCGCGCCTTGCAAAACATAGGCCGTGTTGAAACCGCTTAAACCCACGATGATGGGCGAACCCAGGGTTTTGGCCCCGACTGTGGATGCAATGGCTGCTGTGCCAATGTTGATGATGACCGATGCGCGCACGCCCGCCAGCCATACGGGTAACGCCAGCGGCACTTCCACCTGAGTAAAACGCTGCCACGGCGACATACCCATGCCGTCTGCCGACTGGCGCAAAGCCATAGGAACCGATTGCAAGCCCGCCACCGTCGCTTGCAGGACGGGTAACAGGCCATACAGCGCCAGCGCAATCAAGGCAGGCAGCTCGCCAAAACCCACCACGGGCACGGCAATAGCCAGCACCGCGACAGGTGGAACGGTCTGGCCGATTGACCCAATGGCTTGCACCACTGGGGCAAATTCACGCCCCTGCGCGCGGGTGATGAACACGCCTGCTGCGGTGCCGACCACCACCGCAATGCTGCTGGACAGCGCCACCAGGGCACAGTGCTGCCAGAGCAAATCGGCAAACGGCTCTTGCAGGTACAAGGGCCGCTCCAACGTGGGAAACAGGCCGTGAAAGAGCGGTGCTGAATACGGCAGCAGCCCTACCAGAGCCAGCAACGCTAGCGCCGCCCAAAGCAGGCTGTCTTGCAGCCATTTGAAAGACGCTAACGATGCGTCTGCTGCCATCGCCGATCGTTGCGAAGGCATCATGTGGCGTGACCTGGTACGGCGGTGCTGAAGATATCGGCGGCATACACCACACCAACGTGGGCACCCTCAGCGCCAATAACATTCACCTGCATCACGCGCTGCGTCGCCATGAACGACACCACCTCCCGTAGGCTTGCATCAGCCGACAGCCCAGGCCCGTCAATGGCCACCTCGGCCCGCGCGAATGCCCCAGCCGTCTCCAGCGAAAGCAGTTTGATACCCAAGTCGCTGCGTCCCAGAAAGTCGACCACAAAATCACTCGCTGGCTCTGTCAAAAGTTCCAGCGGCGAGCCCACCTGCACGATACGGCCTTTGTCGAGCAGCACGATTTTGGTGGCCAGCAGCAGGGCCTCGTCGATATCGTGCGTTACCAGCAC
>JANNFW010000452.1:0-1827 GCA_031380235.1 Rhodoferax sp.
CCAGTGCTCGGCCCGCAGCGCCTGAGCGATACCCATTACCGGCACCGTGCCGTACTCCATGGCAATGCCGGTGTACACGGCGTTGGGGCATTCTTCATTCAAAGCCATCCACATCAGCCCGTTCAACAGCGCAGACGTCGATGACCCGTCATAAATTGAAGTGACGGGCGTCGCGCCGCCGCCGTCCCACCAGGCACGCGCCCGCTTGAGCGCCGCCGCATCGTCTGCGCAGGCAAAAATTCGCTCACCCAGGCCGTTCGGGCCCAGGCCCGTGTGCAGGTCGATCCAGGCGATCGCCTCAGCTTGCGCACCATGGCTGCGCAGCACTTGCCGAAAGGTCTGATTGCTCCAGGTCGGTGCCGTGCCGCCGAAAAACATGCCTTTGGGGTACTCGTATTGCCCCGCTGAAAAGGCTGCCTGAAAAGCAAGCATGCCCTTGTTTTGGATAAAGCTACCCAAGGCCGCCTCCGTCTGCGCGCTGGGCGGCCACTCCTCAGGCACGAGGATGTCAGCCAATTCGCGGTAAGCGACGTTGACGGGCAACGGCTTAGAAAAATCATGAAAATTGCGGTTCAGATCCACGTTTTCATGCGTGACGCGACGAATGTGCGAGAAGCCATACGGGTTGAGCGCATGCACGTACAGAACCGCCACGCCCTGCGCGCGCGCCTTGGCCAACCACTCGCTGTCATGCAGTGCATGCACCTGCACGCCGCTGCCGCAGTAACCCTCCACGCCGTGGCACGCGCTGGAGACGATCAGGAGCTTGCTGGCATTGCGCGCACCATCACGCGCCACGTCCATCGCCAGCACCTCGCCGTCTTTGCCTTTGAGCGGGTGGTTGTGCGACTCGATCTGCAAGCCCGCCGTAGCAGCGGCTTCCAGAAACTTGACACGGGCTTTTGCGTAACTGTTCGAAAACGCTTGGGGGATTCCAATCATGCGGCCACCGCACGCGCAGGCTGCTTGAACCAGGCCTCGGCCAGTTGCACCCAGAAGGTGCCGCCCAGCGGGATCAGGTCGTCATTGAAATCATAGCTGGGGTTGTGCAGCATGCACGGCCCGCCGCCATGGCCCATGGCGCGGTGGCTGCCGTCGCCGTTGGCGATGAAGCAATACGCGCCCGGCTTGGCTTGCAGCATGTAGGCAAAGTCTTCCGCACCCATGGTGGGCTCTTGCGTGATCACGTTGTCGGCACCGACGATGCTGGCCATCACCTTGCGGCAAAACTCGGCCTCGTGAGCTGAGTTGATCGTGGGCGGGTAGTTGCGTTCAAACTCGAAATCGCAGGTCGTCCCAAAAGCGGCGCAGGTGTGCTCGGCAATCTCTTTCATGCGCGTTTCAATCGTGTCCAGCACCTCGGTGGTAAAGGTGCGCACCGTGCCTTGCAGCTCGCAACTGTCGGGGATGACATTGGTCGCCTCGCCCGCGTGAATCATGGTGACGGAGATCACGCCCGCATCAATCGCCTTCAGGTTACGGCTCACGATGGTCTGAAAGGCCTGCACCATCTGGCAGGCAATCGGCACCGGGTCGAGCCCCAGGTAGGTCAGCGCCGCGTGGCCGCCCTTGCCTTTGATGGTGATCTTGAACTCGTTGCTGGAGGCCATCACCGGCCCTGGGCTCACGGCAAATTTACCAATCTGCGTGCCCGGCCAGTTGTGCATGCCAAACACCGCCTCCACCGGGAACTTCTCAAACAGCCCATCCTTGATCATCTCGCGCGCGCCGCCGCCGCCTTCTTCGGCGGGCTGGAAAATCAAATAAACCGTGCCATCAAAATTGCGGTTTTTGGCGAAGTGCTGGGCCGCGGCCAGCAGCATGGCG
>JANNFW010000470.1:0-2113 GCA_031380235.1 Rhodoferax sp.
CGCGCGCATCGAGTCAGATGGTCAACTGCAAATCGACGGCCTGTTCCGCATCAACGCACCGGGCAACACCGATGCCGCCCTGCCCGCCACCCTCGTTGCCCGAACCGATGGCACTGGGCTGCAAGTCACCCTGCGCACGCCTGCTGGGGCGACGCTTGCCAGCTTTGGCACATCAGCGCAATTGCCTGCGGGGGTCAGCCCAGTGCCAGCGGGGGCTTGTGTGGCGAAGGCGGGGTAAGACTTTGGGCTGCGAAATTCCAAGTCTGCTTGTAAGATGTTGGGATGAAACTCCCCTCCCACTTCTGGTCAAACCTAACCTCCCGCCAGTTCTCTCAGATCGCCGCCAGCCCTGATGTGGGCCAGGTTGTCGCCGTGCTGCCCGTCGCTGCCACCGAGCAACACGGCCCGCACTTGCCGGTGAGCGTGGACACGACCCTCATCGAAGGCGTCATCCAGGCCACCCTGCCCCACTTGAAGCCCGAGCTGCCTGTGCTTTTCATGCCCACACAAGCCGTCGGGAAAAGTAACGAGCACATCCGCTTTCCCGGAACATTGACGCTGTCCGCGCAGACCTTGATCAACGTCTGGATGGAGCTTGGGGCTTGCGTCGCGCGTACGGGCATCAAGAAGCTGGTGCTGCTGAACTCGCATGGCGGACAGGTCAGCGTGATGGACATCGTCGCGCGCGACCTGCGCACAGCGCATGACCTGATCGTATTCTCAACCAATTGGTACACGCTGCCATTGGGGGCCGACGTACTGGGGCTGTTCCCACCCGACGAGCACCGCTTTGGCATCCATGCGGGCGATATGGAAACCTCGATGATGCTGGCGCTGGAAGAAAAATCGGGCGATCGCCATGTCAACATGAGTCAGGCGCGCGACTTCAAATCCACCGCACAGGAGCGCGCTGCGAAGTACCCGATTTTGGGCAACGGCAGCAGCGCCAAGCTGGCCTGGCAAGTTCAGGATTACAACGCGATGGGTGCGGCGGGTAACGCAGCCATCGCCACAGCGGCCAAGGGCCACGCGCTGATTGACGCGGCGGGAGTGCAATTGGCAAAGTTGTTGCAAGAGATCAGCGACTTGCCACTGTCCACCTTGAACGCCAATCCCCACTTCCCTTCATGAGCGCGCTGCTGCAACTTGAACGCGTTGAAAAGCGGTACGACAACGGCACGCTGGCGCTGCAAGGCGTTGACTTGGCCATTGGCGCGCGCGAATTTGTAAGCTTTTTGGGGCCGTCGGGCTGCGGCAAAAGCACCGCTCTCAAAATGATTGCGGGGCTGCTTCAAGCGACCTCGGGGCAGATCAAGTGGGCCGATACCCCAGCGAATAACTCAGCCGATCATGCCAAAGACATCTCCTTCGTGTTTCAAGAGCCCACGCTGATGCCCTGGACCAAAGTATTCGAGAACGTCTGGCTGCCGCTGCGTTTGAAAGGTGTTTCGCGCGCGGCGGCGCAGGCGCAGGTTGACGCGGTGCTGGCCAAAGTGGGTTTAAGCCAGTTTGCCAACGTCTATCCGCGTGAGCTGTCGGGCGGCATGAAGATGCGTGTGTCGATTGCCCGCGCCATGGTCACACAGCCGCGCTTGCTGCTGATGGACGAGCCCTTTGCCGCGCTGGATGAGATGACGCGCTTCAAGCTCAACAACGACACGCTGGCGCTGTGGACGGCGCAGCAGTTCACCACGATTTTTGTGACCCACAGCGTGTACGAAAGCGTGTACCTGAGCAACCGCATCATCGTGATGGCGGCACGCCCCGGTCGTGTCATCGCCGAGTTAAGGATTGACGAACCCTACCCGCGAACCGATGCCTTTCGCAGCACGCCGCGGTACGCGCAGTGGTGCGTTGAAGTGTCGCAAGCCTTGCAGAAAGCGGGGGAACATCATGTCTGACATCAGCGCTAATAGTGCGAATACTACTAATTCAATAGCTAAACATGCAATAAAGCCGAGGGCTAGAGGCCCATTAATTCAAAAAATACTGCCTTTTGTCGTCTTTGGGCTGGCAATATTAACTTGGGAGTTAATTGTTCGCATCAACCAGATTCCCCACTACATCCTGCCCGCCCCCACGCTGGTGGCCAAAACGCTGTGGGACAACCTCG
>JANNFW010000521.1:0-2915 GCA_031380235.1 Rhodoferax sp.
CTCTAGGCCAAGGCGGCACCGGCAGCGTGTGGCGGGCACGCCGGGAAGATGGGCGCTTTACCGGGGCCGTGGCGATCAAGCTGCTGCACCTGTCGCTGTTGGGCCGTGCCGGGGCGGAACGTTTCAAGCGCGAAGGCGACATCCTGGCGCGTTTGACCCATCCCAATATTGCGCATTTGCTGGATGCAGGGGTGACGGCTGGCGGGCAGCCTTATCTGGTGATTGAATTGGTCGAAGGCGAGCGGATTGACCGCCACTGCGACTTGAAGCGCCTGGATGTCAATACACGCCTGGCGCTGTTTGACAAGGTGCTGGCCGCCGTGGCCCACGCGCACACCCATTTGGTGATTCACCGCGACATCAAGCCCGGCAACATCCTTGTCACGGCTGATGGCACCGTCAAACTGCTCGACTTTGGCATTGCCAAGCTGTTGGAGGACGAAGCTACCGCTGGTGAAGCCACCGAACTGACACGTGATGGCGGGCGGGTGCTGACACCTGAGTACGCGGCGCCCGAGCAACTGCGTGGCGAGGCGATCACGACTGCGACGGATGTTTATGCACTGGGGGTGTTGCTGTACCAGTTGCTCAGTGGGCGACATCCTACGTCGCCAGACAGTGGCACTTCTGCGCAAGTGGTGCGCGCTACGCTGGAGACCGATGCGCAGGTGCTGTCGCGCGCTGCCACCACGCCGGATTTACGCCGCTTGCTGCAAGGTGACTTGGACAACATCACCGCGCAAGCCTTGCGCAAGCTGCCCAGTGAGCGCTATGGCACCGTCGCCGCGTTCGCCGAAGACTTGCGCCGCCACCGGGCGCATGAGCCGGTGAGCGCGCGGGCGGATTCGCTGGGGTACCGAACGCGCAAGTTTGTGCGGCGGCATCGCGGGGCGGTGGCGGCCAGTGCCTTGACCCTATTTGCGATTGTGGGCGGGCTGGTGGGTACGGTCACCCAGGGTATGAAAGCTGCGGAGCAGGGGAGGATTGCCGCACAAGAGCGAGATCGCGCAGTCAAAGAACTTACAGCTGCTGAGGCCACCAGCGAGTTCTTGGGTTTCTTGCTCAGCGAAGGTGGCGATAAGCCATTCACTGCACCCCAACTTCTGGCTCGTGGGGAAAAGCTCATTGAGCAGCAGTTTGGCAAGGAGCCAGCTCTCTATGCCCGCCTTTCAGGTAACTTGGCCGCCCAGTATGGCAACACCGAGGAACCGACTCTGGCATCGGCTAGTTATCAGCGTGCTGTTGCTGCGGCTCTGGTTTCGCAGGACAAGCTGCTTGTCGCCGATCTGCAATGTAGCCAGGCCAATATATTGACGCAGCTGGGTCAGTTCGACGCGGCCCGCAAACTGGTCGAGGAGGGACTTGCTGCTCAGGGCATCGGCAAGCAGGTTGATTCGAGCGAAATGGCAAATTGCCTGCGGGTGCAAGCCCGCATCAAATTGGATACCGGCAACGCTTCCGGCGCGCTGCCTGATGCCGAGAAGGCGCTTGCCATGCTTCGCGCTCCCAGAGCGGGCCAGCGATTGCAGGTGGTCAACGCGCGCTACGTACTGGCTGATGTACGCGCCCGTTTGGGCGACTACCCCAAAGCCATTTCTGACTATGAAGCCGCAATAACGGAACTGGCTGAAATGGGAAGAGCGCGCACCAGTGTTGCCGGTACGATACAAAACAACCTTGCCGTCATTCTGATCAATGCCGGTCAGTTGGCGCGTGCGTCCGAGGTGCTGCTGAAAAGCCGTGCCC
Source organism: Rhodoferax sp. (assembly GCA_031380235.1). Classification (GTDB taxonomy): domain Bacteria; phylum Pseudomonadota; class Gammaproteobacteria; order Burkholderiales; family Burkholderiaceae_C; genus JANYCG01. Next base: position 1,747 of record JANNFW010000521.1, read on the forward strand.
TCGCTGCCGACGTGCTGGGTTCAGGTGGAATTAGTCCGATTCCAGATACTAATTTGGCGGGCGTCTGGATAGAGCTTGGTCGAATCGATGAAGCTATTGGTCTGCTTGAAGGTGCGTTGTCGTATGCAACGCGCGAAGGCAATCAACGATTCATAGGTTTCATTTCGAGCAAGGCGGCAGTCGCCTGGTGCGCTGCGGGGAACATCGAACGCTGTGACGAGCGTTTGAAGCTGGGACGTGAGGCTTTGGCGAAACTTCTGCCACCGGGACATTCAACTTTTGGAACCATGGCTTTGACAGCAGCCCGGTTGGCACTGCTGAAAGGTGATCATGAAGACGCTCGCCAGCAATTGCAAAACGCGGTGGCCGTTTACGACGCTGCACCTGAACGCAATCCAATGAAAATTGTCGTACTGAGCACTCTGGCAGGACTGGAGCAGCGCTCGGGCAACGCCTCGCGGGCTTCAGAACTGAGCGAAAGCGCCGTCGCACAGGCTCGAAAGTATTCAGCAGGCTTGGCCTCATCAGACTGGCTTGGAAGCGCGCTGTTGGCACGCGCCAAGGTGCTGGAGGCGCAAAAAGATCTGAAAGGCGCGCTGCTTTGTGTTCAAGAGGCAAAGACGCAGCTCGAATCCAGCTTGGGACCCCAGGCCCCGGCGACGCGCGACGCAGTGGCGCTCTTAGCCCGCCTTTGAGCCGATTCAGCACGGTCTCATTCAGCCCATTTCCACAGAGTTTTAGAAGATTTTGGCGGAAACCCCCCGCCGTTTGCGATTAACCAGTTGGAGCGACTGATATGTCTCAGTGGCCCGCCCACTGGAGAATCGCATGCCACAAGGCATTTCAGCCCGCCAGCCCGTCGGACACACGGCATCCGCAAACCTTGCCCTGCCGCAAGCCTGGCCACAAATCGAGCGCAGAAAGTCGCCCCGCCCGCAAAGCAGCCTGATGAACGGCAGTGCGGCCAGCAGTGCTGAAGGCGCCAAGAGCACAGCCCGGTTTTTCAATAGCCCAGGGGTGAATCTGGTGCGCCTGGCCATGAAAACCATTGACCGGGTGTCGCCCGCGCTGGCCGGGCGCCTGACTTACGCCATGATTTCGTCGCCGCCGCGGTATCAGCCCAAACCCTCGGAACTGGTGCTGCGGGCCAGCGCGCACAAGTGGAAGAT
>JANNFW010000539.1:0-12898 GCA_031380235.1 Rhodoferax sp.
CATGCAGATGGCAATGACCGAAGCGGCTGCGCAGCATTTGCCGCGTTCAAAAGGTGATGTCGATTTCGCAACCGACATCTGCGTCACGCTGATCCTGAGCGGCCTTGAAGGGTTGGCGCGCGCCCACCGCAAGCAAGCAGCTCGCTCTGACTTGATCGCCGCTTGACCTTCAAAGCGCTAGAAATTGCTGGTCTTGATGGCGCCGCCGTCGATCCGCAGGTTCGCGCCCGTGATGTAGGTCGCAGCCGGGCTGGACAGGAAAACCACCGCCTGAGCCACCTCCTGAGGCGTTCCCAAACGCCCCAGCGCGGCTAGTTTTGCGGCGTATCCAAACAGGGCTGGCTTGTGGACGCGGTTGATGTCCCACTCACCGCCTTCAAAAAATATCGGCCCTGGCGATACCGCGTTCACACGAATACCACTGGGGCCATGCCTCGCGGCGAGTTGCCCGGTGTAGTTGACCAGCGCGGCTTTCATGGTTCCATAAGCCTCCTCTTTGGGCGGAAGCTGTGTCATGACCGAGGCGATTGAGGCGATGAACAGCAGGCTGCCTTTTTTGGACTCCTTGAGGCTTGGCATTGCAAGCTCTGCGAGGCGTACGTGGTGCAATAAATCAGTTTCCAGCGCGTCGCGCCACATTGCCTCGCCCGTTTGGGTCGGCCGGGTCGAGACGTTGCTGATGACGATATCAAGCCCGCCCAGGTGCTTGACCGAGGCGTCGAACCAGCCGCGTACGGCGCTGGCGTCGGTTACGTCAAGTGCCTGACCATAAGCCTCTGCACCGTGAGCGCTAGCGGCCGTCACAGCCTCTTTCACGCCGTCTTGACCGCGCGCACACAGGGCGATGTGAACGCCTTCGGCGGCCAGCGCTTCGACAATGGCGCGACCAATACCGCGGCTTCCGCCGGTCACAATGGCTCTACAGCCTTTCAAACCAAGATCCATAGCAAGGTACTCCGTTTTATGCAGCCTTGAGGCCGCCGTCCACCGGCACCGCCGTACCGGTCATGAATGAAGAGGCATCGCTTGCAAAAAACAACACCACTTCAGCGATTTCCTCGGGCTCGGCGTAGCGACCCATGGGGATCATGCGGGTCATATTGCGGCGCATGGCTTCTGGGTCAGCGGGTGATTGGGTGCGCTCCATCGAGAACATCATTTCTGTCGATGTCGGCGAGGGGCAGATGGCGTTGACGCGAATGTTGCGGGATGCAAGTTCGGACGCGGCCAGCTTGGTCATGCCCACCACCGCGTGCTTGCTGGCCGTGTAGGCGATGGTGAAGCGCCCGCCGCCAATCCCCGAGACTGACGAGATGTTGACGATGGATCCGTGGCGACCCTTCATCGCACCCGCACCATGCTTGAGTCCCAGAAACACGCCACGCGCATTGACCCGCATGACCCGGTCAAACTCGTCGTCGGCATAGCTCGTCAAGGGCCCCAGGGCACCCGAGATGCCGGCGTTGTTGACCAAAATGTCGATCTGGCTAAACCGGTTCTTCGTCAATTCAATCACGCGTTCCCAATCCTGGCCATTGCCGACATCTCCCTCAAAGGTGACCAGCTCGGTTGAAACCGCCGCCGTTAGGTCCGTCCAGTCCGATCCCGCAACATCGAACGCAACGATACGCGCGCCGCGCGCGGACAGCAGTTGCGCTGAAGCCAGCCCGATGCCGCGCGCAGCGCCAGTGATCAGCGCCACTCGCCCGGCCAGGCAGGGAGGTTGATTTAATGATGTCATTGGGTTATCGGGAGCGCAGCACGGGCTGACTGAAATCTCTGGTTGATAAATGGCTCTCGCAATGCCTGCAACGAAGCACATTGTTGGCCCGCTCCGGCAAGGTCGAGGAGCCAGATGGCATTGCCATCCGGGTCTTGACAGAGCGCCCGCCACGCATCGGGCTGGCCCTCATTCACGCGGCCACCAAGCGCCCGCACGTGTGCGACGGCTCGGCTTAAGTCAGTCACCTCGAACGCGATGTGGGAGTAACCCGGTTGCCCTGCAACTCGCCTGCCTGTAACCTGCGTGGTTGCAGGTTCGAGGTATTGCATCAGCTCGATTTGCATGTTGCCCGCTTGCAGCCAGGCCATGCGCAACTGGACATTGGACAGATCGGCAATGGCATCCAGCCGAGGGTCGGCCCGCAACCGTGGGCTTCGTACCCCGGTCTGGCCCAGCAGCGCCGCGTAGAAGTCGATCAGCCGATCCAGGTTTGCGGTGGCGATGTTGACGTGCGCCAGCCACGGCGAAGCGTCCTGCCACACCGCAGCCACGCCCTCGATCTCGATTACATTGAACTCGCGGTCACGGGCATAGCAGTAGAGGTATCCCGTTCCCAAATCAATCGGATCACAGTGAAAGCTGCCGCCACCCGCAAACATCGCGCTGTGCACGCTGTCGATGCCTGGCGTTTGCAGGCAAACATGGGTGATGCCCGCCTCACAGACGGGCCTTCTGACAGGAGCGTGGGTGGTGGTAGCGCTCTGCAGCAGTAAGCCGCCATTGACATTGCACAACAATATGCTGTCAGCACCAAAGTCGATCTGCCCTGCCGCTGACCACGGTGCAAACTGAGCGGACAGCGATAAAAAGGCCTGGGCCTGCACTGAATCGGCAACGGTCAGCCCGACGTGGTGGATTCCAGAAAAGTAGGAGCCCACAGTCTTACCCGGTAACGACCACTTGCGGCTGGCGCGCCTGCACCCGTGCCTCCAGGCGGGAGCGGATGCGTTGGTGTCGCGCCGCCGTCAGGGGATAGCGCCACACCAGAGGCAGGGCTACAAGAAACGAAGCAGCGGCCGGAATGCAATAGAAGATGCTCAACCACCACAACGCCTGCGCGTCGCTACCACCTTTGGGGGAGTAATTCACCAAATCCAGCGCATTGAGTGACAGCCCTTGGCCCAACGCCATCCCAAGCTTGAGTGCAACGCCTGCCGTGGCGTAATACAAGCCCTGTCGCGCATGGCCGCTGCGCGCGGTGTCGATGTCCACAATATCCGCAATCATGGCCGATGGAAGCATTTGAAGCGACCCGAAGCAAAAGCCTTTGCACACAAAAAGAATGGTGAACGCCAGCGTGTCGCCTTTTGACAGGGGCAGCATGCTCAAGGAAAGCACAGCCAGCGTGACGAACGACAGCGCAAGCGCGCGATGCTTCCCAATCGTGTTGCCCAGCTTGATCCACACGGGCACACCTGCCAGCCCCACGCCGAAGTAAATCAGGTAAAGGCTGCCAACATTGGCAATCCCGATCACATCCCTCGCGTAGAACAGTGTGATGGTGATGCGAAACGTCTCCCCGACCACGGCAAGCAGGAGCACCAGCAGCATACGCACGAACGGGCCGTTGTGCATCATGATTCGAAGACCCTGGCGCAGCGGGATTTTGCGGGCGGTCTCGATCGGCGGCACAGACGGCACGGCCCACAGCAGCAACAGTGTGGTCAGCGGCAGGATCACCATCACCATGTAACCCAATGCCTCCAGCACCTTGCCACTGCTACCGCCAGGGCGTGACAGCACGATGGCCGGAATCACTGTGGCGGTGATCAAGCCGATGAGGCCAAAAAACTGGCGTGAGCCGGTGATACGGGTCCGCTCGTGGTAGCTGGCCGACAGCTCGCCACCCCAAGCCTCGTGTGGGATGGTGACCATGGTAAAACCGATGTAGACCACGCTGACCCAGATCAGGAAGTACCAGATGGTGACAGGCGGCTCGGGCAAAAACAGTTTGTAGACACCGATGACCATCATGACAGCACCGGCTGCGATGACGGGTTTTCTGCGGCCCCAGCGGGTGCGCAGGTGATCACTGCCAACGCCGACAAACGGGTCGGTGATCACATCAGACATTCGCGCCAGAAACAGCATGGTACCCACCAGGCCCAGCGGCAAACCGAGTTCACCTGCGTAAAAAGGCGCTACGAAGATCACCAGCGGATAGCCGATGAACGACAGGGGCACGTTGATCGAGCCGTAGGCCATCAACTGCCAGATGGACAAGGTGGACGATTTGGGGTTCTGGGCTGTGGTCATTCGGGGCAGATTCAAGGGATGTGCGGACGCGATGTGTTCAGATGGCGCGCGAGCGGTCTGCCCAGAAGCGTGCACGAACGCTGTTGCGCAGCAGTTTGCCGGTTGCGGTATGCGGCAAAGACGTTTCAAAAACAATTTGCCGTGGACGTTTGAAGCTGGCCAGGTGCAGGCTCGCGAACCCGATCAACTCAGCCGCAAAGCTGTCATTGGGTACCCTTTGGGCCGCTGGCACCACCACTGCAACCACGCGCTCGCCCCACTCGTCATCCGGCGCGCCGACCGTGCACACATCGCCTACACCAGGGTGGCGCCGCAGCACATCGTCGACCTCGCGCGGGTAGATATTGACGCCGCCAGCAATGATGCACTCTGCGGTTCGGCCGACCAGAAACAAGAACCCATCGCTGTCCAGGTAGCCCATGTCGCCCAACGTGAAGCGGTCATTTCGGTAGGCGGCTGCGGTTTTCTCGGCGTCACCAAAGTACTCGAACCGTCCGGTATCCGGTGCGCGGAAGAAAATCCGGCCGACGGCACCGGCAGCAACCGGTTGATTTTCGTCGTCCAGAATGCAATGGCCCAACTGCGGCTCGATTTTGCCCACCGTGCCGGGCTTCGTCAGCCAGGTTTGTGAGTCCACCTGGATCCCGCTTCCGCCTTCTGTTGCGGCGTAATACTCAGTCAACACCGGCCCGAGCCATTCAATCATTGCCCGCTTTATCTCCACGGGACACGGCGCTGCCCCGTGAACCACGAAGCGAAGGCAAGAGAGGTCATGCGCTTGGCGCACTTCATTCGGCAGTGCCAAGAGGCGCTGAAACATAGTGGGTACAAGATGCGCGTGCGTTACCCGGTGCAGTGCCATCAATTTCAGAGCAGCCAAGGCATCCCATTTGGCCATCAGCACAATAGGTACGCCTGAAGCCAGCGGCCAGCGAATGTCGAAAAGCAGCGGGGCTGCGTGGTAAGCGGGGCCGCAACACAAGGCAACATCGCCGTCGCGGTAGTTGGCAAACGTGCCTTCAAACTGGGGCTCGACGATTTCAGGCGTGTTGCGAAAAACCCCTTTGGGCCGCCCGGTGGTGCCGGAGGTGTACAGCATCAGCAGGCCCGGCTCTGGAACTGGGACGGGCGCGGGATTGCCGCGCGCCAGCCAGGATTCGAAGCTGTCCCCGCCCGCACCATCACTACCGCCTCCGCCGATCACAATTTGCTGCACTGGCAGGTCGCTCGCAGCAAGCCCCGCCAGACCGTGCTCCACAAAGAACGTTCGCGCCCCACTGTTTTTGAGAATGTAGCCCACCTCTTCGGCTGTGAGTTGGGTGCTAAGGGGCGTGAGGCGTAAACCGATCCGCAGCGTGGCCAGCAAAACTTCAATGAACTCGGGCCGGTTGCTGCACATCAGGGCGACTGGGTCTCCATCCCGTAAACCGTGTCGGCGCAGACTGTCCGCCAGGCGGTTGGCGTGCGCCTCAAGTTGCGCAAAGCTGCGCTCACCCGACCGTGAATGCACCGCAACCTGGTCGCCTTTTTCTCGGGCGAAAACAGCCGACTGCGTCCATGTTTGAGCATGTTCATGAATTTCTTTTTGCAACTGGATTGACATTGATTTGTGAAGGCGATATTCTTATTGACGGTTTATATAGTAATTGAAAATCCGTGTCCAGAGGGTTTGCCCGAGACGATGACCGCAAGATCGGTGACCAGCGCCCGGTGCGCAGTGAGACGCTGTCCCTGATGGTCAACAACCAGCTTGACATCGAGGCCATCAACGAATCGGGGCTCGGGCCGCAGGGGCTTGGTTTTGGCTTGGGCTTTGCGGTCGTGACAGATGCAAGCCGCTCACCTGGCCGGGCGATTTACCAAACCGCAAAGCACTAGAGAGATTTTCTGCGCTTATTGACGATCTGACAAATACGTATTGACATCGTCCGATTTCATCATTATTCTTATTGACGGTTTGTACTATAGCTGCGCAAATTGATCGTCAGCAGCACAGCTTTAAACAACAGTCGCGATCCCACAAGGCATTTCATCAGGAGACTTTCATGTCGATATCCAAGCCAGTTTGGTCCCCATCCAACTCCAGCCATCACGTTTGGCGCCCGACCGCGTTTGCGGCAGTGCTTGCGACGCTGCCGGTCTGGGCATTGGCCCAGCAGGCTGCGCCCACAGCTCCTCCAGCAACCGTGGTGATGGAGACGGTCACCATCACGGCACGAAAGCGGCCCGAGGCGGCGCAAACCGTGCCGCTTTCGGTGAGCGCCTTCAGCTCGGATTCGCTTGAGCGGGCCAAAATTACGGGCGCGGCTGACTTGCAGTTCTCCATTCCCAACGCGGTACTCACGGGCAATGACCGCTTCACCATTCGGGGAATCGGCAATAACTCCCTGGGTGGAGAGAATGGCGTCGGTCTGGCCGTGAACGGTGCTTCCATCGGCTTCCCGCCTCAAGACGAGTTGTTTGATCTTGAGCGCATTGAAGTCCTGCGCGGGCCGCAAGGCACCTTGTTCGGACGCAACACCACTGGCGGTGCCTTGGCCATCTTCACCAAACGCCCCACGGACAAGTTCGGCGGCAGCGTGTCACTGGAACTGGGCAATTACAAGCATCAGCGCATTGGCGGCACGCTGAACATTCCAATTTCTGAAAGCCTGTCGCAGCGCTTTGCAGGTTATCTGCTCAAGCGGGACGGTTTCACCAACAATGAGTTCACCGGCAACACGATTGACGGGCGCGATCAATACAGCCTGCGCGGCTCGACGCGGCTGGACATCGGTGAGAAAGCCACCGCCAACCTGGTGATTGGTGCCTATAACGAGAACAGCTCGCGCACACGCGAAAGCAAGCGCCAGTGCAAAGCCATTGCAGTGTTGGGGTGCAGTCCCACTGAGTTGGGCTTTGATTCCCCCAACGCTTCAGCGACGATTTTGCAGACGCTGGCCCGCGCTTTCACCCCGTTTCCAGCCGGTGGCAACATTTACGCAGGGGCACCTAACCCCACTGACTTGCGGGCTGTTGCCGCTGACTTTGATCCCACGTTCAAACTCCAACAGGAGTACTTGACATTTGATGTGAGCTACGAGTTCGACCCCTTCACCCTCACTTATGTGGCGGGCTATTCCCGCAACAAGACTGAGCAGAATACTGACTGGGACAACTCAGCCTTGCCGTTTAGGTTTACCCGCCCCATCACCTACAACATGTCGCGTGATCAGACGGTCACCACCGACCGCCTGCTCACTACCGACAGCTTCGTCGGCTCCGGCAAGGGCTGGTCACACGAACTGCGCGTCGCGTCCAACGGCAAGGGCATGTTTAACTACACCGCTGGCCTGTTCCATCTGGCGGCTGACAACGACGGTGGATTCTTTGTTTGGCACCCGGCCATTGAGGCATTTCAGAAGGCGCAGGGGCGCCCGCCAGAGACCTGGTTTGTCAATGGCGAGACCAAGCTTGCAACGACAACGGCCCAGGCCGTGTTTGGTGAAGGCCAGTGGCAATTCTCAGACACGCTTCGCGCCACCCTGGGAGCGCGCTTTACCAATGAGAAGAAAAACACCCTCTCGCGCAATATTGTGCTCACCGGCACACAGCCCTTTGTCCAACGGCCCGAGCTGGATTGGAGCTGGTGGACAAGTCGTGCCTCGGTCGATTACATCCCCGCAAAAGACATGCTGCTTTACGGCTCAATGGCCACAGGTTTCAAAGGCGGCGGTTTTAATGCGGGCAATGCCGTCAAGCCAACCTTTGAACCTGAGACCGTCACAGCCTTTGAAGTGGGTTTGAAAAGTCAACTGCTCGACGGCAAACTGCGCGCCAATGTGGCACTGTTCATGAACGACTACAAGAACATGCAGTTGGCGCAGCGTATCTCGGGCTCGGCCATCACATCCAATGCCGATGCCAAAACGTCGGGTCTTGAGGCGGAATTGCTTTTTGCACCCTCCAAACAGTGGCTGTTGGATGCCAACTTTTCTGTGCTCAATACCAGCATTGGCGACTTTTTGACGGTCGATGCTGCCAACCCTGGCCAGAGCATCCTGAGCAAGACGCCCGAAGTGGCGGTGAATCTCTCAGGCAACAAGTTGCCGCACTCACCAGAGTCCAAGATCAAGATTGGTGCCCAGTTCAGCTCTGAGCTGTTCAACACCGGCTGGACTTCGATTGCGCGGATTGACCACGTGTGGCAGAGCGACTACTTTGCCCGCGAGTTCAACACCACAGCCGACGTGATCGGGTCATGGGGCGTGACCAACCTGCAATGGCGTTTTATCAATCCCAAGAAGGACATCGAGATCAAGGCCTACGTCAAAAACCTGAGCAACGCCAACAACATCACCAACATCATTATTGAAGATGCGTTAGTGGGCAATTACCGCAATGTGCGCCTGCTGGATCCGCGCACCTTTGGCGTGCAGGTGGAATACAAGTTTTAACTGCACAAGGCGCTATTTTGTAATAGCGTCTTTTTTTATGACTGACTCGTTGGCTTAGTGTGCTGGGCGATCGACACGCCTTGCGCAGCCACCTCGCCGTTGCCAATCAACCATTTCGCGTCAGCCACGTTCAGGGTTCGCGCAGTGTCGTTGTAGTTCATTGCAAATAGCAAATCGCCACGACGCCGGACGCGCAGTCCTTGCGGCAGCTCAACTGGGGCCAGCCCCGCATCTTGCGCCGCCTGCGACAACACGCCGCGCTGGAGGTCGCTGTCGAACCACCCGGCCAGGTAGCGCGTGCGCTGCTGGCGAACGATAGCCGCGTGACCGTCTGCAAAGTGGGCATCAATGTCCACACCGACACCCACCTGCAACATCTCACGCCAGCGCGTGGCAAAGCCTTTGTACGGGTGTGGCATAACGGGCTCGACCGCGCCAGGCCGAAGCGACTCAACCCTAATGACCTGAATGTCGATCAGCGAGCGCAGGCATCCCGGCGGCAAATTGTCGGGTACGCGCACGGTGTCCACCTTGGAGCCGGCCCGCGGGTAAAAAACCAGTTGCGCCTGGCTGTTGCTTAAGGAATCTAGCAGCGGTGGCGCAATCAGTGGCTGAGCTGGTAATACGATCAGGGCGTAGGGCTGCAAATCGGCTTGGGGTGACACGATGTCAACGTCCAAGCCCAGCGAACGCAGTGTGCTGTAGCACTCGAATGCCAGCCTCAAGCCATCGTAATCGCCACCTTGTGGATGAACTTCGAGCAACCAGCGGCAGGTGTAGTCAAACACCAGAGCTACATGGGCACGGTGGCTTGCGGCACGAGGAACCCGGGCCAGCTCGCGTGCAACCTGGGCCGCCTCCGCGCCGCCCACTGACGGCAGGCGGTTCGGCAGTTGCAATCCTTCGTGCATCTGCTCTTGGCCAAAAGGTGCCTGGCGCCAGCGAAAGTAACTCACCACATCCGCGCCGTGCGCAAAGGCTTCCCAGGTCCACAGGCGAACCATGCCTGGCGCTGGCGCTGGGTTCCAGGTCGCCCAATTAACAGCACCAGGCTGCTGCTCCATCACCCAAAAGGGCTGCGCTGACATGCCACGGTAAAGGTCATGGTGAAACGCCGCAAAGTCGGGATGACCGGTGCGAAGCCAGCGCAACTTATCTTCTGCGCTGAACCAGAACATCTCCAGCGCGCCCAAGGGGTAGCTGTCCCAACCCACGGCATCCAAGTCGCGCGCCACGTCGTAGTGGTCAAAACCGGTGAAGAGCTGCATGAAGTTGTGAAGAATCGTGCGCCCGGGGGACAGTTCGCGCAATAAGCTGCACTGTGCCTGGTTGAACCGCACTACCTCGTCCGAAGCAAAACGTCGGTAGTCCAAACGATGCGCGGGGTTGGCCTCAGTGACGGTATCCAGGGGCGAATCGACCTCGTCAAAGCTGCTGTATTCCTGGCTCCAGAACACGTTGCCCCAAGCCTGGTTCAACGCATAAATGGTGGCATAACGGGACGCAAGCCACAGGCGAAAGCGCCGCACCGCCTGAGGTGAGTAGCTGACCACAGTGTCATGACAACCATACTCGTTGTCGGTCTGCCAGGCCACCACGCCAGCATGCTGGCCATACCTTTGGGCAAATGCGCGGGTGATACGCTGGCTCTGTGCCAAGTAGCTGTCGCTGGAAAAATCATAGTGGCGGCGCGAACCAAAATGGCGCGTGTGGCCGTCTGCACCCACGGCCAGCATGTCCGGGTCGGCATCGACCAGCCACTTGGGCGGCGTGGCCGTGGGAGTACACAGCACGATTTTCAGGCCGACTCCCGCCAAAACCTCGATTGCTTGATCCAGCCAGGCCCAGTCGAAAACATCGGGGCGTGGCTCGACGCGTGACCAGCTGAATTCTGCGATGCGCACGTGCGTGATGCCCAGTTCCACCATCTCTCGTGCGTCCGTGGCCCACCAGTCCTGGGGCCAGTGTTCAGGGTAATAGCAGACTCCTAATTGCATAGGCTGATGTTCTGTTACTTCAAGAAATGGGTGATCAATTCAGCGACGAGCGCGGGCTGCTCGCGTACCAGCCAGTGTCCGCCGTTGGGTTCCCGGTGCACAGTCAGTTTGGGCACCCAATCTTCCAGGTGATTCAGGCAGGCGACCGGAAACGAGCCATCCTGCTCACCCCAAATCACCAGAGTAGGCGCTTCTACCTTGCCGCTGGCACCACCCAGGTCAGGCACGGCGGCCACTGACTCAGAAGCCAGGGCCGCGTCAAAACTCATGGCCCGGTACCAATTGAGCATGGCGTGCAACGCTCCGGGTTGCGCCCAAGCATCAATGCTCGCAGTTTGTTCGGCTGCGTCCAGCGATACCTTGGTGGATTTGCTCAACACGCCCCACAGACGCGCGTAGTTGTTCTTCGCCAGTTCCAGCTCGAACTCGGGCGCGCACAGGCGGCGCACGTAGTCACTGGCGCTTCGCTGCGCAGGATCCGCCCGTAGCTGTTGGGCAAACCGGCAGGGATGCGGCGCATTCAGGATCACCAGCCGTGACACCTGTTCGGGGTAGCTTGCTGCCACCGTCCAGGCCAGCATGCCGCCCCAATCATGGCCCACCAGTGCGCAGCGTCCGCCTAATTCGGCGATCAGCGCACGCACGTCCTGCACCAGGCAGTCGATGCGGTAGTCTTCAAGGCTCGCGGGCTTGTCAGACAGGTTGTAGCCGCGCAGATCCGGGGCCATCGTGTGATGCGCATTGGCGAGGGCATGCATGGTCGGCTCCCACAAGCGCCAATGGTCGGGGAACCCGTGCAGCAGCAGCACTGAGGGGCCATTGCCGCATTGCGCGACATGCAGGTTCACGCCCGCCGCAGCAATGCGTCTGTGTGAAATACGGTTAGAAGGCTGCGTATTTTTCATATTGACGAATACTACAATAAGACAGCTTTTTTGTTCGAGGCGGTGTCGATGTCCAATGCTTACTTTCGCCTGGATGGGGGCGAGTCAACCCTGGTTTTGATGTCAACAGCGCAGTCCATGCCGCGGTTGCTGTATTGGTCAAACGCTCTGGATAACTCGCAGAATCTTGACATGCTGGCACTCGCGTGCGAGCGCTGTTTGCCCCATGGCGGCCTTGACGTAGCAGAGCAGGTCTCGTGGTTACCTGAGGCGGGTCGCGGCTTTACCGATTGCCCTGGGCTGGAGTTGCGGCGGGGGCAGTGCCGCCTGGACACCCAGTTTCTGATGACTCAGGCTCTGCCCACCCCAACCGGGTGGCAGTTCGAGCTGGCCGACGCTGCGTGTCAAGCGCTCCTTACTTTACGGCTGGACGTGGACGCTGAAACCGGCGTGTTCAGTGCCCAGGTGTCGCTGCTCAATGATGGGGCAGACGCTCTACAGGTCGATTCGTTAATCAGCATGGCGTTGCCAGTGCCCGCCCACTTCCAAACCCGCATGAGCCTCACAGGTCGCTGGGCCCATGAGTTTCAGCCCGTGCTCGAACCCATCGCGGGTACCGGTGGGGCATGGCTGCAGGAGTCGCGTGTGGGGCGCACGTCGCATCACGCCTACCCTGGTTTGGCGTTGATGAGCCATTCGGGTGGTGGCGAATGTTGGGGTGCGCAACTGGCGTGGTCTGGCAACCATCGTTTGCTGTTGCAGCCGCAGCGTCTGGGTGGCGTGCAGTTGCAGTTGGGCGAGCTGCTGCTCGGTGGCGAAGTGCAATTGGCTCCAACAGAGCGCCATGTCAGCCCAGCGGTTCATTTTGTGCGCAGCGCGGTTGGAAGCAACGATCTCAGCCAGCGCTGGCATCGCTTCATCCGAAGCCAGTTGCAAAGGCGTTCCAAGCCCGTGCGGCCGGTGCAGTTCAGCACTTGGGAGGCGACCTATTTCGACCATGATGCCCAGAAGATGAGCAAATTGGTTCACCTGGCGGCAGAGCTTGGCGTAGAACGTTTTGTGCTGGACGACGGCTGGTTTGCGGGCCGTCACGACGACCACTCGGGTCTGGGTGATTGGCAGCCTTGCCCGCTGCGCTATCCCGATGGCTTGGCTCCACTGGCGAACCACTGCCAAAGCCTTGGCATGCAGTTCGGCCTGTGGGTCGAACCCGAAAGCGTCAACCGCGCCAGCCACCTGTTTAAAGCGCATCCCGAGTGGGTGCTGGGCGGCGCAACCCAGTGGCAACCGCTGGGGCGGCATCAGTATCTACTGAACCTCGGGCTGGCCCAGGTGCGTGCTGAACTGTTTGAGCAGATTGACCGTTTGTTGCGGTCAGCCCCCATCAGTTTTTTGAAGTGGGACATGAACCGTGACGTGACGCATGCGGGCGGTGCAGATGGCCGCGCGGGCGTTCGCGCGCACGTAATGGGTGTCTACCAACTCATCGACTCTCTTCGGGCAGCGCACCCGAATCTTGAGATCGAGTCCTGCGCCTCAGGC
>JANNFW010000593.1:0-10222 GCA_031380235.1 Rhodoferax sp.
TGCCAATCACCGCCCACGGTGTCAGGCCCCCGCCAGCCGCGCCACTGATGGAGGAGACCCCGCCCGTGAGCAGCAGCTTACCCGTGTCGGCCTGCGCAACCCCCATGCTGATGACGGCTGCGGTTGTCGCGAGCGTTTTGCGAATTCGTTTTGCGGTTTTTTGTTTCATGTAATTTTTCAGTTTGGATCGGGCGGGGCACGCCAGGCAGAAATGATTCTGTTGCTTCTCGCATTGTTGCGCAAGTAGGATACGTGTCAGCCGGGCGTGCGGATTCGCGCAAGGCTCGCCACCTGTGGAACAAATTCACGGATTAGGCCGGCGTTGCCAAGTCGGTCAATCGTTAAATATTTCAAGCATAATTGAACTATGAAAACCCCAACGACCGAAATCCTGGAGCCTGCTGCCGTGACCGCACTGGCTGCACTCGCCCAACCCCAGCGCTTGCGTGCCTTCAAGGCGCTGGTGGTGGCAGGCAGCGAGGGCTTGACACCGGGGGCCATTGCCGAGCAGCTCGCCATCTCCAACAGTGCGCTTTCATTTCACCTCAAAGAGCTGACGCACTCCGGACTGATCAGTTGCGAGCCACGCGGGCGTAATTTGATTTACCGGGCCAATTTTCACCATATGACGGCTTTGCTCGCCTACCTCACCGCGCACTGCTGCCAAGGTGAGCTACGCGACGCAACCCGCAAAGTCATCTGCGCACCTTGCTAAAACTCAAGAAAGCCGAAACAACATGGATACATCACCCATCAACGTCCTTTTTTGTGTACCTACAACTCCGCGCGCAGCATCCTGGCCGAAGCTCTACTCAACCACATCGGCAAAGGTCGGTTCAAGGGATTTTCCGCAGGCAGCAGCCCACGCGGGGACCAACAGCCCAACCCGCTGGGTTTGAAGGTTTTGCGCGCGGCGGGCATCGTTCTGGAACGCATGATGAGCGACAGCTTCGCGGGAATTGCCCCCGTCAGCGCGATCGGGTTTGTAGTGGCACAGTGTTTGGGCGCTTCTGTGGGGGCACTGCTCGCTCGCGTATTGGAAGCACCCTGATTTCATTGCAGAATGCCGACATGAATCAACCCCACTCTGCCACATCCGAGACCGGTTTAGAGCTTCAAGAACAGCAACTGCTGAAGCAACTTCGAGCGCGTCGACGTGCACGCCGCCAAAAGCTGGCATCGGGCGGTTTGTCTGCGGCTATCCCGTTGGTGGAATCAGGCACCCCAGAGCATTTAGTTGCGGTGCCGCCGACAGTGGGCCAGCGGCTGGCCGACACCGTCGCCCGCACCATTGGTTCCTGGCGATTCATCATTTTTCAGAGCACTGCCATCGTCATCTGGATCACGGGTAACGTGTTGACGGGCAAGGGCGCATGGGATCCCTACCCCTTTATCTTGCTGAACTTGCTGCTGTCATTCCAGGCGGCTTACACGGCACCGGCCATCATGATGAGCCAGAACCGCCAGTCGGAGCAGGATCGTCGGCATGCCGAAAGCGACTACGAGGTCAACGTCAAGGCCGAACTTGAGATCGAGTTGCTTCACGACAAGATTGATCTCATGAAGGAAAAAGAACTTCTGGCGTTGACCCAGGCAGTGCGTGATTTGTCCAGCAAACTTGAATCCCTCACCAGCCACATCCATGCGCGGGGCTAGTCACCGCCGCTTACTTCAGCCCCATGCAGTTGGCGTAATAGGTCACGGTGGCGGGCCAGTCCGAGAAGATGCCCAAAATGCCGACCTCTTTGGCCAAAACGTCCAGCACTTGCATCATGTCGCCCTCGCGTGAGATCAGCGGACCGACTGTCTGGTAGTACCAGCCCGGCTTGCCGTAGGCC
Source organism: Rhodoferax sp. (assembly GCA_031380235.1). Taxonomy (GTDB): domain Bacteria; phylum Pseudomonadota; class Gammaproteobacteria; order Burkholderiales; family Burkholderiaceae_C; genus JANYCG01. The sequence goes on from JANNFW010000593.1 coordinate 1,839, forward strand.
AGCACGCCCGAGCGTTCCAGTGACCAGGTGATGATGCCCAATCCCGCAGCCTTGGCATTGCGGGCATATTGGGATGCGACGATTTTCCCATCTTTGATATCCAGTAGCGCGTAAATGGGCGGTGCCACGATCTGAATGCCTTGGGCCTTGTAGCTGTTGAGCATCGTCAGGTTGGGCAGTTCGGCCACGGTGTTCGCGCTATCCAAAAACACCGCCTGCTTTCCAAAGGCAGGCTCCTGCTTCACCCAATACAGCACATCCTTGATATCAAACGATTGCGCAAAGACTTGCGTGGGGGGCACGCCGGCCGCCTTGTACTCGTCAATCATTTTTTGCGCATAGTTCTCCTGGCTGAAACCGTCAAACGGCATGGTGACACTGGCGGATTTCAGTTCAGGCGTCATTTTCACCCCCAGCTTCTTGAACAAGGCGATGCTTTCGGCATGCGTCAACAAGGTGCCACTGGTCGGGCCACTGTACAAATCGGTGCGCCAGGGGGCCGTGCCTGCCAGATACTCATCGACCGTGCGCGCTCGCGGGTTTGACGCATCCATCTTGCCGCGCAGCGTCCTGAACTCGGCCAGCGTGATGTCACTGGCGCGGCACTCGGCAGAGGCGGGTTTGTTGGTTGCCGCGTCAAACGGTGTAAACCCCTTGGTACATTTGGCGGCCAGCGCTGTTGCGAGAATATTGGTGGTGGTGTGCAAATCGTTTTGCGCGTGGCGGCACACCAGTGCCTTGTCTTTGGTGAAGGTGACGTCGCACTCCAACACCCCTGCGCCCATGCGTGCCGCCGCCTCGTAAGACTCTTTGGTGTGCTCGGGGAACATCAACGGCGCACCACGATGGCCGATTGAGAAGGAGGTTTTTTCGAAGGGCCCATTCGAGCAGCTCTGCAGTTTGACCTTGAGCGGGCCTTCCGCCATGTCATTCACTAAAAAGTAAGGTCGCGGCCCGAGTTGAATGTTACTGATCGCATCTGGACCCGCGGTGGGGCTGTGAGCGCAAGCACCCAATAACACCAACAGCATGGAAGGGACGAAAATGGCAGGCCTGAGGATGTTTGTCATGGCAAATCAGGTAAATAGGAAGTGATCAACACGTTTTGCAGATTTCAGAATACCCCAGAAGTATGAAACCCAGGTTACCGCTTTTGCTTTTGCTAGGTGCCGTGCTGCTGCTGCACTGGGGCATGCTGACTTGGCTGTCTGACGAAATTCGCGCCCCTAAACAGCTTGCGAAGTTGGCGGATCCGATGTTCACGCGCATTATTGAACCCACGAAAGCGCCTGAACCGCTGGCGGCGAGTTTGGCACGCCCACCCAGTGTTGCCAGACCTAAGCCGCCGAAAAAGGTGACACCGACTGCAATGGCTGTTGCCCCCCTCACAGAGGCCGTGGCCGTTGCGTCGCCGCCGAAGGCAGAAAGCAACCCGCCGCCCGAGACAACACCCCCAAGCGCCGAACCCACACCACCTGCCGCGCCTGATCTTCCAGTAGCAGAGCCCGGCCCGCCGCAAGACACCTGGCCGCCTGACACACGCCTCACCTACCGCCTCACCGGCAACTACCGGGGCGAACTGAACGGCAGTGCGCGCGTGCAGTGGCAGCAGGTGCCGGCGCCCGACGGCCAGCCAGAGTCACGCCGATACCAGGTTCGGCTGGACATGAGTCTGTCAAACATGGTCGTGGCCTCCATGACCAGCCAGGGAAAGATCACCGAAGCAGGCCTGTTGCCAGAGGTCTATGAAGAGAAGCTGCCTGGCGCTGTACGACGTGTTGATTTTGAAGACACGCAGATTCGCTTCAACAATGGCCGTGTGGACGTGCGACCCACCACAGTGCAAGACACGGCCAGCCAGTTTGTCGAGCTTAGCCATCGTTTTGCCACGGGGGTTGACACCCTCAAAGCGGGCGCTGAAGTTCGCGTGTGGCTGGCGCGCCCGGGGGGCCTTGATTTTTGGACTTACGACGTGCTAGCCCCGGAGATTTTGCAAACACCCACGCTGGGCCCGATTGAAGCGTTCCAATTGAAACCCAGACCGCTTGCCAACCCGCGCGGCCCTATCATTGCGGAAATGTGGTTTGCACCGAGCCTGCAGTACCTGCCGGTGCGGGTGCGCATCGCACTGGGCGGTGACAACTTTGTCGACCTGATGGTGGAGCGCATTGAACAAAGTGAGAGACCACCCGCCGCCCAAGCTGAAGAAAAAAAAGCTGTAGACCCTAGCTGACTTCGCCAGACCATGCCTGCATCTCACCGATCTTTGCAATCTTTGTTAACCCGCCGGTCTTTATTGAGCGTTGCCCTGTCCAACGCAATCCCCGTGTCCAACCTGCTAGCCCAGCCCAAGCCATCCGCAGAAACCATTGACGATGAGATTTGGGTTGACCCGTCGCGCCAGCGCGAGATACCCGTCAAACTGCGCTGGCCCGATGGAGCGCTGTATCCGGGTGTGCGTCCCTTGCTGCTTTTCTCCCACGGTTTGGGGGGCACGCGCGAAGGCGGCGAGGTGTGGGGGCGGGCATGGGCCGCTGCGGGATTTGTCGTACTTCACTTGCAGCACCCGGGCAGTGACCTGGCCGCCGTGCGCCGTGTGGCTTCATCGTTCACGGACAAACCGGCGCTGCGCTCGGTAGCCAGCGCGGCCCAGGTTCTAGCGCGGTTGCAAGACGTGGGGTTTGGACTGGACGAGGTGGCACGGCGCCATGCGGCAAACTTCGGGCGTTGGGGCTCGGTTCGCACAACCCAAGTGGGTATGAGCGGCCACTCCATGGGTGCGCTCACCACTCTGGCCATGGCGGGCCGACGCTACCCTGGGTTCGAGGGCATCACGGAGCGCCGATTAACCTCATTCGTTGCACTGTCACCCAGCTTACCCGCTTCCGGAGATGCCCAGCACGCGTTTGAGCGCATCACCCACCCACTGATTTCCATCACGGGCACTCGCGACGGCGACGTTGTCGGCAGCGGTGCCACGCCGGACAGGCGTATGGCAGTATTTGGCGCACTGCCGCCCGGGGACAAAGCCCATCTTGTCTTGAAAGACGCAGACCACATGACATTCGGCGGGCAAACCGGGTGGCCTGCGGAAATTATTCCGCGCGAGCAGGTGACCCGGGAGTTGCAAACGGCGCAGCACACGCTGATTGCAGCCATCACCACCGACTGGTGGCGCGCGACGCTGATGGCGGATACATCAGCGCGTGAGCGGCTGATTGCGCCTGCTGGTTTGGCGCAGGGTGATTTGTGGCAACGCAAATAGCTTTGGACGCAATTCGCAAGTCGCTGCCACAATGAGATGCAGCATCCCTGCAATGTTCAAACCATGCATCGGCCATGAATGACCCGTCTCACTACCCGCAGCACCACTGGGCGGCTGCAGTCGCCTCGTTGCTCACCATTACCTGTGCAGCCGCACAACCCGTGCCTGGGCAGGGCTTTCGCATCATGAACGCGGGTAATGCGGGCAACTGCATCGCCTGCCACGCGCTGCCGGGTCAAACTGGATTGGTGAGCACTTTCGGCCCGACACTGGACAAAGTGGCATCCCGCTACAGCCCCGAGGAATTACGCCAATGGGTGAGCGATGCGCGCAAAATCAAACCCAATACGTTGATGCCACCCTTTGGAACGACGCAGGGAACCAATGCCTCAGTGCGGGCTCAATCCATACTGAGTGAAGAACAAATTGACCATGTTGTGGCGGCCCTGCTTACGTTGAAATAGCCTTGACTGAAGATATGAAGACTCAATCCATCAGCCGCCGAACTTGTGCAAGCCTGGCCTTGTTGCCACTGTTCGCCGCACACGGCTCGGCATCATCGCAAGCTTTTGTGGACTTAATCACCCAGCGTGACCTGGTGGCAATGAAGCTTAAATCCGAAGGCATCACTCTGGATTTTCCGCGTCTGGCAGACACCGGTGCATCGGTGCCGATGCAGGCCAGCATCGTCGCGCCACCCGGATTAAAGATTGAAAGCATTGACGTCTTTTTGCCAGAGAACCCCAGCACGCGCGCGCTCAAACTGCGACTGATAGAACCCCAGGCGCGCTACACGTTCACCGCGCGCCTGCGCCTGGCCGCAAGCCAGGACGCGTGGGTGGTGGCGACCTTGAGCGACGGCAGTAAGCTCGGTGCCAGCGCGCCAACAGTCATCACATCGTCTGCCTGCTTTGATGCAAGCTAAAACTGTATGGCCACTCAAATCCCTTCCCGCCTGACTTTTGTCGGCACCATGCGCCCTGGCAACACCATCGAGGCGCGCTGGATTGTGGGCCACCCGATGGAGACGGGCTTTCGCGTCGATGACTCGGGCCGCCGCATTCTGCGCAACGTCATCACGCAGGTGCGCGTGAGCGTGAACGGCAGGCCCATCCTTGATCTGGAGCCCGGCACCGGCATGGCCGCCAACCCCTTCCTCGCCTTTCCTATCACCATCCCCGAGCAGGGCGGCAGCGTGACGGTGGAATGGCTGGACGACGCGGGGCAGCGTGGCTCAGTTCAGCAGTTGTTTTTGCTGGAAAAATGACGCTGCAAAAGTCCGGTGCAGCGGTACTCCTGGCGCTTCTGGCACTGCTGATTTCAGGCGCCGCCACGTCGGCCGACTGGCCCACGGATCCCAAGCTCAGCGGCAACGCTTTTCTAACACCGGGTTTGCTCAAGCTTCAAAACGACACGCAAAACAGCCCGGTTTCGCTTTGGTTGGACAAAGGCTCTGCGCTTTGGGCAGATACGTCGGGTGGCCCCAGTTGCCAAAGCTGCCACGGCGCGGTTGAGATGCTGAAAAAATCTGCGACGACGTTTCCACGCATCGTCAGCAAACCCGCTGGCAAAACCAGCCTCATCAACCTTGAGGACCAAATCACTTCTTGCAGCACGCGCGGTGGCCGCGAGGCATTCAAAGTCGAAGAAGATGAGGTGCTTTCCTTAAGCGCGCTGCTGCACAACGCGGCCAAAGGCGAAGCTATTGATGTCAAAGCGCCCGCCGACCATCGCGACATCTGGCAAGCGCGCTTGAGCCGTGGCACCACACTTTTTTCGACCCGGCTGGGCCGCATCAACCTCGCGTGCATTCACTGCCACGACCAGAACGTTGGCCGCCAAATGCGCCTGGATGTGGTGAGCCCCGGCCACCCCACCGGCTTCCCCATCTACCGCATGAGCTGGCAGCGCCTGGGCAGTGTGGAGCGCCGTCTGCGTGCGTGCTACTCGGGTGTGCAGGCGGTGTTGCCTGCGCCAGGCGATGCTGATCTGCGTGATCTGGAGCTGTACTTGAAAGTGCGGGCCAATGGCATGGTGATCGAGGGGCCGTCGATTCGAAGATAAGCAGAAAGCAGGCCATTCAAGCTGCCGGTGCGGCTGACAAACTCAGCAAAGGTCAGCCCGGCGGCTTGGATGTAATGCTTGTGCTCGGTGGTGCCGTTGGTGCGGATTTCTTTCTCGTAACTCAAGCCCAGGCTGTCCTCGCCATTGAGGTACCAGACATTGGCGGCAAAGTACTTGCTGGTGCCGTTGCCGGTCAGGCTAACGCTTTGTAGGTTTCCGAGCGCACGGTGTGCACGTTGTTGACCGTGTCGTGGCTGAACCTCTGCGATGCTGGGCAGACCCGGCAAATTGAGTGAAAAGTTATCAGTGAAGTAAACTGAGGCGTAATTTAGTTTTACCGCGCACAGGATCCCATGACATCGATCACCATCAATTTGCCCGATGATTTAGCCAGCCAAGCGGCCATGGCGGGTTTGTTTGACGCGCACCATTTCGAGCGACTGGTGCGGGCCTCTTTGCGCAGCAAAGCCAAGGCTGATTTGAAGCTCATTTGGCAGAAACTCGAACATGACCCGATAGCACCTTTGTCAGACGCTGAACTGGACGCAGCGGCGCAGTCTTTGGCGCACTGAGGTTCGGTTCAGTCGTGCTGAGCCTCGTTCTAGATACCAATATCGTCATCTCGGGTTTGATCTGGCGCGGTGCGCCGCACCAAGTCATGCTGGCCCTGGCGGGCGACAAATTCACCGCGCACACCAGTTACGCCATGGTGTCAGAGCTGACGCGCAAGCTTCTGGGCAGCAAGTTAGGCCGTGAACTGATCAAGCGCGATATTTCAGCCCAGCAACTGGTGATGAGTTACACCGCTCTTTGCGAAGTCGTCTCGCCTGCACCGTTGGCTCACCCGGTCTGCCGCGACCCCGACGATGATGCCGTGCTGGCTTGCGCCAAAGCCGCCCGGGCTGACCTGATCGTCTCAGGAGATCAAGACCTGCTGGTGTTACAGGCGTTTGCGGGGATTGCGATTGTCACGGCAGCGCAGGCGCTTGAGCGACTTAAAAATGAACCTAGGGGTTAATTTCAAGCTAAAAGCTCGAATTTCTCGAAATATTGATCCTTATAGCCATCTGGCTCTCGTATTCAATACATGTATAGCTATTTATAGCATAGCATTTCTGATGTTTTGAATGTTTCCGCTCTATGATTCCCAATGTTCAAGCTGCGCAACCAATCGTCATCACAGCTCACTGCATCTTCACAAATTGGCTCACACTTGTGTAGTGCAACTGGAAATGGTGCGCTAGTTGCGCGGTCATGTAGCCTTCCGTCGCAAAGGCGGCTTGAACGGCTGCACTGCGGTTGGTGGGTGTTGTTGTTAATTGTTGATAAATTGCTGCTGAATTTTGCGTAGTAGCACTGTCTGGTAGTTTATCGATTCTCGCTTGCACAGTAGCAGCATCGTCCGCGCGCTGCTGCGAAAGTCTAAGTGAAATCAAACTCTAGACTTTCGCCAATTAACTAGTAACTGAGCAATCGATGCAGGAAAATAACAAATGATTATAGAAAGGAGTGTCCAATAAACGGTTGTATGTATCAAACAAGGCAGGAAATCGATGAAATTTTGAGTCGGTTTGTCGATCTCAGCCCTACAACTATCTCGGAAAGAAGCGATAAACCCCAAAATAAATTGGTTATTCCACAAAAAATGCGGTATTGCATAAGTTAGTACAAATGACAAAGCAATTGACCCAATCACTTTCCATCGCGAGAAAAATTTATTTACTAATAGAAAATAAATTACAAAAAATAGAGTGCACGCAGCGAGTATTGAAGGAGTCGAAATAATAAATACTGAGGGCCAAACACCAGGAAAAAATGCTGATATAAAAAAATATACTAATGTTAAAAACACACCGAACAATAGTGATAAACCTAATAATAAAAACTGCGAGCTTAGTCTAAGGTAAAGCATTTGGAGTCCCTTTGCAAACGCAATCGACATAACCTCTGATGTACCCAGCAACGAAAGGCACGGTTTTAACGAAATTTTTGTCACCTGCCGCATCCCAAGCGGCGCTTGGCAGATTCGCTGCTCCAGTTTCAAACCGCTTATATGGGTATGCCGAACCTTGCGTTGTCGCCGCGTCTGGGTTTGCTATCACCCTTGCCTGCATAGTAGCCAAGTCGTTCGCTTGCGCTTGTTTGAGTGCGGCACCTTGCTCATAACCAGCGTCATAGTTTGCTTCATAATTAAAAGATTCTTTAACCCTGCCCCACCACGAGTTGGCCTTCCCGAGGTCAACTGGAGTCTGTTTAGTAGTCAGCTCATTAAACACATACCCTAAAGCCGTAGTACCGGCCCCATCTTCGAACGAACTGCCTCCGGCCGCCGAAGCTAAACCCCCCGCCACGATGGTAGCCATCCCCTTGGCAATCGGATCGGACCCCGGAAAATTCGCATTCACCAGATTCGTCGTGACTTTACCTACTATCGCGCTCAGCGCACCCGAACTGCATTCGCCGCCGCTGGCCACCGCGCTCACACAACCAACGCCACCGTGCGCTACAACGCGACCTACGGTGTCGCCAATCGAAGCGGCGGCGGCAAACAGGCCCGCTGTACCTGCTGCTTGTAACGCACCGTCAAGTGTTCCAGTGGAGATCTCGCCGCTGACGAATCCCGTCCCGACAGCGCTGACAATTGGAGCAGAGATTCCCGTTGCCGTCGCTATGGAGCCAAATACAGCCTCACCCGCTCCCGGCAACCAAATGCTCACCGCGATCGCAACAAAGGGTTTGAAGGCATCCCCCATTTGACTCCAGAAATCTTGAGTCGGCGGGCAATAGACGACCGAGCAGTCATACCGATAGATCACCTCCCACTCTTCCTGCGATTCCGTAAAAATGGTGCGCTCTAGATTGGCACTGATCAGCCCGTACACCTCAAGACCATCCTCACCTTTGGCCCAGAACCCGTTGGGGTCATACATCTTCAACGGATTGTTCCAAACATACGCATACCGATTGAACGTCTTCAGATTGGTTGGAGCCTGGATGTAAGGATCGGCACTCATAAACCGCCCAATCAGCGGGTCATAAATGCGCCCATTCATGT
>JANNFW010000596.1:0-5330 GCA_031380235.1 Rhodoferax sp.
CACCCGCATCGTCGCCATTCGCCATGGCGAAACCGCCTGGAACATTGACACCCGCATCCAAGGCCATTTGGATGTTAGCTTGAACGCCACTGGGCGCTGGCAGGCCGAACGTGTAGGTGCAGCTTTGGCAGATGAGCCGATTGCGGCGATTTACACCAGTGACCTGCTGCGGGCGTGGGACACGGCGCAGTCAATCTCGCAGGCCACCAGCATCGCGCTGCAAACCCATGAGGGCTTGCGCGAACGCGGCTTCGGGCTGTTTGAGGGCAAGACGTTTGGCGAGATCTCACTCAAGTGGCCTGAAGCGGCGGTCCGCTGGCAAAAGCGCGACCCTGCCTACTCACCGGAGGGTGGCGGCGAGTCGTTGATTGACTTTCGCACCCGCATCACTGGCGTGGTGGATGCGCTGGCGGCGCAGCACGCGGGCACACAGATCGTGCTGGTGGCCCACGGCGGCGTGATGGACGTGCTGTACCGTGCTGCCACACGCCAGGAGATTCAGAGCCCCCGCACCTGGGCGCTCAGCAATGCCGCCATCAACCGCCTGTTGTGGACACCGCAAGGCTTAAGCCTGGTCGGCTGGGCCGATACGCAGCATCTGGAAGACGGCGTTGCGTTGGATGAATCTACCGCGTGACCTCATTTATTAACCCGCAGGTTTATTTTTGACCAAAAATCATCAATTTCTCAAAATTATCGATAAAATAAGCCTCTAGCTCTCGCATAAATTATAAACATTGCTACTTTTTATATAGCATTTCTCAAACCTCCCACTGATGAGCAAAGTCATCGTTTTTGCGACACCCGTTTTTCTCGCGCTGATTGCAATCGAGTTTTACTGGGGACGCGCCATGGCCCGGCGTGGTGTGGGCGCAAACACGTACCGCTTGAACGACACGCTCAACAGCATCAGCCTGGGGATGATGGGCCAGCTTGGCGGCATTCTGAGCAAGGCGTTGACGGTGGGCATCTACACAGTCGTGTTCAGCAGCGTGGCACTCTACCCTGATACCAGCTTCTGGAGCAGCTGGTACGGCGTGGTGCTGGCGCTCATTTTTTACGATTTTTGCTACTACTGGCTGCACCGCGCGGGGCACGAGGTAGCGCTGTTTTGGGCGGCGCACGTGGTGCACCACCAAAGCCAGACCTACAACCTGTCCACCGCCTTGCGACAGTCGTCCAGCGGCAGTTTGTTGGGCTGGATTTTCTATCTGCCGATGGCTGTGGCAGGCGTTCCACCGATCATCTTTGGCACGGTGGCCTTGATCGACCTGCTCTACCAGTTTTGGGTTCATACAGAGCACGTCGGCAAGCTCGGTTGGTTTGACCGCGTGTTCTGCTCACCCTCCAACCACCGTGTGCACCATGCGGTGAACGACGGCTACCTGGACAAAAACTACGGCGGCGTGCTGGTCGTGTGGGATCGCCTGTTTGGTACGTTCAAGGAAGAAACGACACCCTGCGTTTATGGCACCCGCAAGCCGCTTGAAAGCTGGGATCCAGTCTGGGCCAACCTGGAAGTCTATGGTTCGCTAATTCATGATAGCTGGCATGCGCAACGCTGGAGCGACAAGTTGCGAACCTGGTTCAAACCGCCGGGCTGGCGTGCGGCGGATGTCGCCGAGCGCTTTCCCAGAACGGCTTTTGAACTCGCCACCGTTCAGACATTCAACCCGCCAATGAGCCGACCCCTGCAGTGGTTTTCCGCCGCGCAATTCGTGCTGCTGTTGGCAGGCGTAGCCTCGTTTCTGTGGGTGGCAGACACGCTGCCTGTTGCGCAGGCTGCCGTGGGCGTTACCGCGTTGTGGGCGGGTATGTGGGCGCTGGGCTGCGCCATGCAAGGGCGTATGAGTGTGGCCGCCGTGCTGGTGGTTGATGCGATGGTGATCGCATCAGCATGGGGCCTTTTGGTGCTGCTGCGCTGAAGGCTGTCAAACAGCAAACAGCTCTGGGTCGCTCTTCGGTGGTGTAACGCCCAAGTGCCGATAAGCCGCCAGCGTCGCAATACGTCCGCGAGGTGTGCGCTGCAAATAGCCCTGCTGGATGAGATACGGCTCAATCACATCCTCAATCGTTTCGCGCTCTTCACCAATACTGGCGGCGATGTTGTCCAGCCCCACCGGGCCGCCGTCAAAGCGGTGAATCACCGCCTCCAGCAACTTGCGGTCCATCACGTCAAAGCCCTGCGGATCGACGTCCAGCATGGCCAGTGCGCGGTTGGCGATGTCCAGCGTGATCTCCCCTTTGCCTTTGACATCCGCGTAATCACGCACGCGGCGCAACAAACGATTCGCAATACGCGGCGTACCGCGCGAGCGCCGCGCAATCTCAAAACCGCCCGCTTCATCGGTCGGCACATTGAGCAGGCCCGCACTGCGTTTGACAATGCGCGCCAGCTCCTCGGGCGTATAAAACTCAAGCCGCGCCACGATGCCAAAACGATCCCGCAGCGGGTTGGTGAGCATGCCCGCGCGCGTGGTCGCACCCACGAGAGTGAAGGGCTGCAAATCGAGCTTGATGGAGCGCGCCGCCGGGCCCTCGCCAATCATGATGTCGATCTTGTAGTCTTCCAGCGCGGGGTACAAAATCTCTTCAACCACCGGGCTCAAGCGATGAATCTCGTCGATGAACAGCACGTCGTTCTTCTCAAGATTGGTCAACAAAGCCGCGAGGTCTTTGGGCTTCTCCAAGACCGGCCCGCTGGTCTGGCGCAGGTTCACGCCCAGCTCGTGCGCGACGATATGCGACAGCGTTGTCTTGCCCAAACCGGGTGGCCCAAACAGCAGCACGTGATCCAGCGCCTCACCGCGCATCTTGGCAGCGCTGATGAAAATCTCAAGCTGCTCACGTATCTTGGCCTGGCCGACGTACTCGTCCAGCAGCTTGGGCCGCAGCGCGCGCTCAATCGCCTCTTCCTGCGGCGACGCAGGCGCGCCGGAGATCACGCGCTTGGGGGGCGGGGCGAAGTCGTCGCTGAAGGTGTCGGTTTGGATGGTCACAACGGCAGTTTGAAATTTTGTCGTACGACGTAGCAATTACATCGATAATATAGCTGTAAAAACATACAGTTAAGAAATGCGGCCCTCATTTAGGCCCCGCTTTTGATGATGCAGAAATTAGAACTCTATGAATTCACTTGAACTATGCGCCGGTGCCGGTGGTCAAGCGTTGGGCCTGGAGCGGGCTGGTTTCGAGCACGAGGCACTGGTGGAGATTGATGCAGCCGCCTGCAACACGCTGCGGCTTAACCGTCCGCTATGGAATGTCATTGAAGGTGATATGGCACAGTTTGATGCCCGCGCTTACCGAGGCGTTGATCTGGTGGCAGGTGGCGTGCCCTGCCCACCCTTCTCCAAAGCGGGCAAACAGCTCGGTGCCAATGACGAGCGCGACATGTTCCCGCAAGCCATACGCGTTGTAGACGAAACGCGCCCTCAAGCCGTCATGCTGGAAAACGTGCGCGGCTTGCTGGATGCCGTGTTTGTGGATTACCGTCAAAGCATTTCCCGACAGTTGAAAGCCATGGGCTACTGGTCAGACTGGCACTTGTTCAACGCGGGCGATTTTGGCGTGAGCCAGTTGCGCCCGCGCGTGGTGTGCGTCGCTACGCGGCATGAGATCGCTCCTTTTTTCCGCTGGCCTGCGCCGACATTGAAATTGCCACCCACCGTCGGTGAGTTGTTGCACGATTTGATGAAGACTAACGGCTGGCGTGGTGCCGATGCCTGGCGCAAGCAGGCCAAAGCCATCGCGCCCACCCTGGTCGGTGGCAGCAAAAAGCATGGCGGCCCCGACTTGGGACCTACGCGCTCCCGCGCTGCGTGGGCAGCCTTGGGCGTGGACGGGCGTGGCTTGGCCAACGAGCCACCAGCGGCTGACTTCGAGGGTATGCCGCGGCTCACAGTGCGCATGTGCGCACGCATACAAGGCTTCCCGGATGACTGGCAATTTGCGGGCAAAAAAACACCTTCGTACCGGCAAGTGGGCAATGCGTTTCCACCGCCTGTGGCGCATGCCGTCAGCGCCCAAATTGCCAGCGCGATTGAGCAAGCGGCGTCGCAGCGCTTGATGAAGCGGGCAGCCTGATGGCCAAGCTGACCGCCGACAAAACCTCAACGCCCCTCGTGATCGTAAAGGCGGGCGGTGCGCGGGCCAGGCTGCGCGCGCATTTCCTGTCAAATATTGGTCGTGTCATGGATTCAGCAGAGCTGCGCTCCATTGCGGGCAACATCAGCGAATGGGCGCGACGTGTGCGTGAGTTACGAACAGAGGAGGGTTTTCTGATCCTCACGCATAACGACCGTGCTGAGTTGAAGCCGGGGCAATACCTGCTCGAATCTGCCAAGCCACAACCGGCATTTGCCAGGGGCATTTCCAAGGAAGCCCGAGCATTTGTGCTCGACCGCAATGGCTTCACCTGCCAGATGTGTGGTGCCGTTGCCGGTGAGCCACATCCTTACGATCCAACCCGCAAAACCAGGCTGCACATTGGGCACGTGATCGACAAAAGCATGGGCGGCAGCGATGACGCAGGCAACCTCAAAGCCATTTGTTCAGTGTGCAACGAAGGCGCTGCCAACATCACCTTGCAGCGCCCGGAACTCAACAAACTGCTGGTTCAGGTGCGCAGGGCGACTGCGGCAGACCAACGGGAGCTTCTCAAGTGGTTGAAAACCAAATTCATGGGCTGAGCAAATACCCCATGACGTTGCCTGGCAGTAGCGAAAGCTTGAAAGCCCGAGTCTGTCCGGATGGTCAAGCACTCACCAGTTGAACGATGTCATTCAATTCCGCACAAGCCAGTTGAAAAACTGATTCGCGCACGCGCCCCGATGGATGGGGTTTGGCCCCGCGCACGCGCCAGTCCAGGCTTTTGGGTTGATTGCAAATAATGTAGCTGGGCTCTTTGACGCTTTTGCTGTTGTCCACGGCAAAAGGGTTTGTCGCGTTGTACGCGGCGGTAGACATCGGCAAACCGATCACAATCGAAGTGCGCAGGTTGAAAGCGCGTGGCGACAGCACCATCATGGGATGCATATCGCTAAATTCACGCCCGGTTTGAGGACTGAAATTAATCCAGATCACGTCGCGCCTGTCGGGTGTCCACGGGCTGCCCGTTGTCTTGCTGGTTAACCTGACCGTTGACCCGCTTGTTGTCATTACCGCGCACCAAACTCAGCACCCACCGCAACGTCGGCCATCACCTCACCACCATGAATAGCAGGGTCAAACGCCTTCAGCTTCGCAGCCAGACTGCGCCTGCGACCCTTGGCCTTCAGTTCAAGCCGCCCATCGCCCCTAACGCGCGCCTCCAGCTTGACCTCTGGTGT
>JANNFW010000598.1:0-5083 GCA_031380235.1 Rhodoferax sp.
CTTTCATGTCAGCACTGCAAACTCGGTCAAATTTGCGGATGGACGCTTTAATGCGGACTTGAATCAAAGCAGTACGTTTTCAAGCGCACCGCCTGAGGCGTTTGGGTTTTTGGGCAGTTCGCGTGCGAGCATCTTTATTCACGATGGCGCCGTGGTACGGCCTAAACCTGGCTTTCCAGTCAGTGTCGTTGCCGGGGACGTTGGTATTTATGACCGAGGAACCCTTGGCGCTCGCACGGGGGAGATACGCGTGACTGCCGTGGGTGATGCAGTCACTGACGTGCCGTTCAGCGGGCCATTGCGTGGGCAGGCAGCCAAGGTCAACGGAAACCTCCTCCTATCAACCCGAGGAACCATTCTGTCAGTGAACGGTGATGACGTGCCCCCCGGTGCAGTCAACATCGATGCAGGCGATGTGACCCTCTCTGATTTCGGAAATATCAGGTCCCTTAATGCAGGCGCTGGCAATGCGGCAGACATTCGAATTCAAGCTGGCACGGCGGCTATTGACTTTGAAGGCTACGTCTACAGCTCGGTCTCGGAGGGAGGTTCAGGCAAGGGCGCAAATATTGCCGTGACGATCGCCCAGGGGCTGTCACTTAGTAAAGACGCAAGCATTTCCACGGACACCTTTGCCAACGGGCAGGCTGGGCATGTTCGGGTGCAGGCGGGACATGTTCAGATTAGCAGTGCGGCGTACGTCGCAAGCACTGCTTACGACGGCACAGGTGGATCTGGCAACGTGGAGGTAACTGCCCGAGATTTGATCGCCGTATCTGACGTCAAGAGTCGTATTAGTGCGACCACCACATCGTCGGGCGCAGCGGGCACGGTTCTACTCGTCGCATCAGATATCGCTTTAAGCAAAGATGCCACCGTTTACAGTTTTTCCACTGACAAAACTGCCGGTGTCGGCGGTGTCACGCTCACCGCCAGCAAATCAATTGTGATGAGCGAGCGCGCCACAGTTCTGTCTAACGTCTTCGGATCGGGTGACGCTGGCGACGTTCGGCTTTCGGCCGACAACATTTCCCTGGACGGCAATAGCTTCATCGCTGCGGGCGCTCAAGCTGCCGATGCAATCGGCAAGTCTGGCTCAGTTGTTATAAGCGCGCGCGGCAGTCTGGAGATCAAAGACAACAGCTTTCTCATTTCTGGAACCAACTCTGATGGTGATTCCGGATCCATCATCATCCGCGCCCACGACATCCGACTCAACAACGGTCGGATCGCCAGCGATGCTTTCGGCGGCATTGGCAACGCCGGGTTGATCGACATACTCGCCACGGGACTGGTAGCACTCACCAACAACGCTGCAATTGGCGCAAACTCGGGTTCGCTCGGCAATGCCGGATCAGTGAATATCACCAGTGCCGCGCTAAGCGTGGCAAGCGGCTCCTTAATCGCCAGCAACGCATTCCCAAGCGCTGGCGGTGGCGTTACCGGTGGCAATGCTGGCAATATCCGCATCAATGCGGTGGGGACTGTCTCGCTTAACCAGGGCACCGTATCAACAAACACCAGCAGTTCGGGCCAAGGCGGCAGGGTTGATGTGAATGCGGGCGCGATTTTATTGGAGGGTAGCGAGAGCTACATTAGCGCTGCAGCGCTCACGGAATCCACGGGGCGGGCGGGCAATGTGACTTTGCGTGCCTCGGACATCATCTCCCTGTCGGGCAAAGCCTTTGTTGCGACCGACAATTTTTCAACTGTAATCCCCACGGGAAGTTTGCAGAGCTCGGGAATTTCACTGTCGGCACCCACCGTCTCCTTGCGTGACGGCAGCGTGTTGTCAACAGAGGCTACGGGTGCCATGTCGGCTGGCAACATTGATGTTTCCGCCAACCGATTGGAATTGGCGGGCGGCACGATCAGCACCGAAGCTCAGCGGGGAAATGGAGGCAGCATTTCCGTGCGCGGCGGTCTGGTGAGGCTGGCTCAGTCACAAATCACAACCTCAGTTTTGGGGGGCTTTGGCAATGGCGGCGACATTCGCATCGATGCGGATGCGCTGGTGCTCCAAACAGGCTTTATCCAGGCCAACACAGACGCCCAGTCGGCGTCGGGGGGACTTATCAAGCTCAATGTCAACACACGCGTCGCCAGTGGCAACACGCTCTTCGTCGGCGGGCAAGACCCTCGTAAATTCAACCCCGATCTGTTCGGGTTCAACGTCATCCAAGCCGCCGCGCCGACTGGCATCAGTGGTGCCATCGAGTTCACCAGCCCCGAGCTGGACTTGACGGGCAGCCTCGGGCGCGTCAACGCACAGGTGCTGGATGGCGTGGCGCTCGGGCGCGACCCGTGCCAGACCAGCGCCGCAAGTTCTCTGGCAGTCGTCGGGCGTGGCGGTTTGCCTGCGTCAAATCGTGGGCTGCTGGGTGCGCCATCCACGTCAAGCTGGGTTGCACCTGCCGCGACAGCGTCGCCCCGGCCTGGATTCAATTCACCACCGCAGCACATCCAGCTTGCGCGAGCCTCCATCGGATGCACTCGATGAAGCCTGCAGTGCGCAACAGGCGCGTCAAACTGCTGGCGCTAGCCGTGCTTTGGCCCATCACCTCGTTGATGGCGCAGACCACCGAGTTCATCCCCAAGCAAGTCACCTTCACGGGCAACACGGTGATCCCAAGCGACGTGCTGCAAGCGACTGCCGCGCCGTACTTGAATCGCCCTTTGAATCTTCCATTGACGCAGGACGATCTGGAGGATTTGCGCCAAAAGCTGGTGCGCGTCTACACCGATGCGGGCTACGTCAACTCCGGTGTTTTGGTGGATGGAACGCTTGCCGGCAACACACTCAATTTCAAGGTGATTGAGGGCCGCCTCAAAGGCATCACCGTGACTGGGGCCGACCGGCTCGACCCGCGCTACGTCACCCGGCGACTGGATAAAGATGATGGTGCGCCGTTCAACACCAACCTGCTGCGAGAGCGCTTTCAATTGCTGCTCACCGACCCGCTGATCGCCCGCTTGAATGCCCGCGTCGCACCCGGCGAAAACCTGGGCGAGGCGCTGCTCGAGGTTGATGTCGCACTGGCAGCCACTTCTCAATTCACGCTCGTGGCCAACAACTACCGCCCACCTTCGGTCGGTGAAGCCAGCGTTGGGATTGCTGCCACATTTCGCAACCTCACGGGCGCTGGTGACTTGCTGGAGGCCAACTTGCAGGCGGGTCCTCAGTCAGGCATCCTAAGCAAAGCCTCGCTGGGCTGGCACGTGCCGTTGGGGTTCTCAGGCACACGCATGAGTTTGGGCATCGACCAGGGTGACTCCAACGTCATCGAGCAGCCCGCCGCCGTGCTTGGGATCACCAGCCAGTTGCGCAGTGTGGATCTGGGCTTGAGCCACACCGTTGTGGAGTCGCTTACCCACCGCTTCACGCTGGGCCTGAACCGCGTCGTGCGGGAGAACCAAACGAGCCTGCTGGGCACGCCTTTTTCTTTCAACCCCAACGAGCCCGACGGTTTGACCCGCGAGACGCTTTGGCGCGTGTGGCAGGACTACAGCTACCGCACACCCATGCAGGCGCTGGCGTTTCGTTCGACCTTTACGTTTGGGCAAAACAATTTGCGCGACAGCTCGGGCCTGCCCGCACAACCCAACAACGGCGCAACACCATCGAGCCCACCGTCGAGTTTTCGCAGTTGGATGGGCCAGGCGCAGTGGTCCCGCCAGCTCAGCACGCAGGGCGTGCAGTTGATCGCGCGCGCCACGCTGCAGCGAAGTGCGGACCGGCTGCTCGCATTGGATGGCCTGGCTGTGGGCGGCGTGAACACGGTGCGGGGCTTTCGAGAAAATGAGCTGGTGCGCGACCAAGGCGAATACATCAATCTGGAAGTCGATTTTCCGTTGGCAGGTTTGAGCGGCAGCGACACCCGCGTGCATCTGCTGCCGTTCATCGATGCCGGATCTGGCCACAACCTGGGCGGGCCAACGCAGGCGCTGTCGTCGCTGGGCTTGGCGGTACGTGCCTACTGGCGAGGTGTGCAAGCTGATTTGACTATCGCCAAGCGACTGACATCGGTTGATCAGTCGCAGGGCTCAGCCAACAGCCTTCAAGGCCAAGGCATCAATCTGCAGATTTCCTACAAGTTCTGATACCCGTACTCAAGCCTGAGTGAGTCAAAATAGCGGGCATGCAACTCCCCGCAATGGCCACCTGGGCCTGGATTCCTATCGTCATCTCGGCGGCACTGTTTCAAACCATCCGCAATGCCGCACAACGCTCACTCACGGCCGAACTGGGCACGCTGGCGGCGACCTTGGTGCGATTCTTGTACGGCTTGCCGTTTGCGGTTTTCTGGTTGCTGGTGGTGATGCAGCTTTTGCCCGCAGGCAGCACCTGGCCCGAGTTTGGCTCGACTTACTTTGCGTGGTTGGTTTTGGGCGCCGTCGCGCAGATTGCCGCCACCTCATTCTTGCTGTTGGCGATGAAGGAGCGCAATTTTGTCATCGCGGTGGCGTTTGCCAAAACCGAAGTGTTGCAGGTGGCGCTGTTTGCCAGCGTTTTTTTGAGCGAAGTGCCCAGCCTGTGGGCGGGCGTGGCGATGGCTGTGTCCACCGTGGGCGTGCTGATGCTCTCGGTGCCAAAAAAAGCGGTGTCAGAGCTGGCTGGCTCGGGTGCTTGGTTTGGCCGCAGCGCGTGGTTTGGCTTGGCCTCAGGTGCCGGGTTTGCATTGGCGAGCGTCGGCTATCGGGGCGCGGCGTTGGCACTCCCGGGTGTATCCCCATGGTTAATTGGGGCCTGGGGCGTGGTGCTGGCACAGCTACTGCAAACGGCGCTGCTGGGCGGCTGGATTGGTGCGCGCACGCCGGCGGTGCTCCCCAAAATCGCGCGGGCGTGGCGGCTCTCCAGCGTGGCGGGTGCGATGGGTGCGATGGCCTCGATTGGCTGGTTCACCGCATTTGCGATGCGGCCCGCGGTGGATGTGAAAACGCAGAGCCTGATTGAAGTTCTGTTCAGCTACCTGGTGTCGCGCAAGCTGTTTGGCGAGCACATGAGCCGCACCGAGAAAATCGGCCTGACACTGATCACGCTGGGCTTGGTCGTGATCAGCGCTCAGTTTTGAAGGCAGCGACA
>JANNFW010000601.1:0-2696 GCA_031380235.1 Rhodoferax sp.
CGAAAAAAATATGGATGCGCTGCTCGCGCGCGATCCGCGGGCCTTGGCGTATGCGGTCAAGCGCAGCTGCGAGATCAAAGCATGGGTGGTGGCGCAGGATGAACGCGAAACGGGTTTACGTGCAATCCTAAACTTTGGTCATACCTTTGGCCATGCCATTGAAACGGGCTTGGGCTACGGAAAGTGGTTGCATGGAGAGGCCGTGGGATGTGGCATGGTGATGGCGGCGCAGCTTTCTCTCGAGCTTGGTCTGGTCAGTAACACGCTGGTGGATCGGCTCACGGCGCTGATTCGGCGCGCTGGCCTTCCCGTGCGCGGGCCGTGTCTGACAAATGCTCAGGGTGACTCGTCAACCGATAACGCAGAGGCCTATCTTCGCCTGATGCGCATGGACAAAAAGAGTGATGCGGGCAACATCAAATTCATCGTGATCAACGATGCCGGTCGGGCCACTCTGCAAGGCGCGTCTGACTCACTGGTTCGCGACGTGATTGATCGCTGCTGCTCACGCAGCAACATAAGGGTTTGATTGATTGCCGCGTCATTCTGTCCCTTGAGTGACCACGTCTGGGGTAAACCCGTTTGATCGCACAAGCCTGTTGAGTGTTAATCAGTAATAGTCAACCGGCGGGTTGCGGTACATATTGATTATTTATCTTAAGGAAACTTCACCATGCAAATTCTCACTGACATTCGCTATGCAGTTGTGACTGGCATTATTGGTCTGGTTGGCTGCGGCGGCAATTCTGAGGCTCCACCCGTCCCGGAAGAGACACGTGCACATGACGCCAGAGTGTTCACTGCCGATGCCACAGTGACAACTTTTGCGGCGATGGCAGCGGCCCCGAGCGATGCGACCGACATGAGCAGCACCAGCCGTTGGGCTGGAGTCTTAAACGGCGCGGGTTATCGCGTTGAAGTGCCTGCCAACTGGAATGGCAAGCTGGTGATGTACGCGCACGGGTTCGCGGGCACTGGAGCGGTGCTCAATGTGCAAAATGTGGCAATACGCCGCCACCTGATTCAAAGTGGATATGCCTGGGCGGCCTCAAGTTACAGCAAAAACTACTATGACGTGCGGGTCGGGGTTGAAGACACGAATGCGCTCGCACTGGAGTTCACCAAGATTGCTACCAAAAATGCGCGTACCCTTGCCGCACCGAGCAAAATCTACATCACCGGCTTTTCAATGGGCGGGCATATTACCGCTGCGGCGATTGAAGACGAAGCCAAGGCCACTGCCATCAACAAAGTCAATTACAACGGTGCTCTGCCGATGTGTGGCGTGATGGGAGACACCGCACTGTTCGATCAATTCTCCGCCATCCAGGTGACAGCTCAGGTATTAGCAGGTGTGGCGAACCACCCTACAGACAAATTTGCGGAGATCATTGGCCCGGTCACTGCTGCTCTGTTCACCAACTTCCCTTCGCCAGCCACACCTACAGCGCAGATCACCACCACCGCAACAGGCGCCAAGTTCGCGTCGGTGTTGAAGAACATCACCGGTGGAGAGCGCCCGATGTTCACCCAGGGGCTGACCTTTGGCGGCAGTTTTCCCAACATTTGGGGTTCACTGGGTGGCGACGGCACGATCACCGGCATCTTGAACAAGAACATCCTCGACACCACCGGCTTCACCTATGTCATTGATGGAGATGTCGCCGGTTCGACCGCACTCAACGCGTCCGCGCAAAAGCTGACAGCAGCGACCGATGCAAACCGCTTGCGCAGGGATGGCCTGCGCTGGATCCCGAAGGCCAATGGCGAGTTCAAAATTCCGGTGGTCTCCATACACACTTTGGGTGATCTGTTCGTGCCGTTCAGCATGCAGCAGGTTTACCAAAAGCGCGTCGCTGCGAAGGGGAATGGCACGTGGTTGGTACAACGCGCCATTCGTGGAGCCAGCCATTGCGACTTCACCATCGCCGAGCAGGTCGATGCGTTTGACGCGATGATCAAATGGGAAACCAGCGGTGTGAAGCCAGCGGGCGATGATGTGGTGACCGCGGCGACGGTTGCTGCCCCAAGCTACGGCTGCACCTTTACCAAGAACACGCTGGGGCAGGACGACAGTGCGGGCGTGCGGGCGCTGCGTGCGGGCATTGCTGCGTCAAGCGCGCCTTGCCCTTGATCGGGGTCAGCCTGAACAGAATGGGGCCTCGCGGCCCCTTTTTTATTGGTCCCCCCGACGGGAATCGAACCCATATCTAGCACTTAGGAGGCACTCGTTCTATCCATTGAACTACAGGGAGGGGGTTCCGTTTCTGAATCAGCGCGATAGGGCGTTGCGCCTCCTGGCCGTGCTAGAGCACAGTCTGCGTCAGCGCGCCAACTCGCGCACGGAATAAGAAACGGAACCGGAATTGTAGGTGACGGCCAGAGCAAAGGACGTTCACTTCGATAGCAGCCGCATCGCCTCTTCCAGGCCTTTGATGGTGAGTGGGAACATGCGCTGGTTCATGATCTGCTGCACCACGCTGATGCTTTGTCGGTATTGCCACACGCCTTGCGGCTCGGGGTTGATCCAGGCGAATTTGGGGAAGGCATTCGTCAGCCGCTGCATCCACTCGGCACCGGCTTCCTCGTTGTTGTATTCGACACTGCCGCCAGGCTGCAAAATTTCATAGGGGCTCATCGTCGCGTCGCCGACAAAGATCAGTTTGTAGTCTTTGTTGTATTTGCGGATGATGTCC
>JANNFW010000612.1:0-14926 GCA_031380235.1 Rhodoferax sp.
CTTCAAAAACGCCGTGTTGGCCAAACAGCAACCCGACGATGCCGACTGGGACAACATGGACTCGGTGCACGCCTCGATCCGCTGGTTTGTCGGTGCCGACGTGGGCTTTGCGATTGGCCCCAGCAGCGCAGACCCTCGCACGGGCGAGATTTTGGATGCAGACATCGGCATGAGCGACGTGTTTGCACGCGGCTCGCGGCGCTTCATC
Organism: Rhodoferax sp.; assembly: GCA_031380235.1. Lineage (GTDB taxonomy): Bacteria > Pseudomonadota > Gammaproteobacteria > Burkholderiales > Burkholderiaceae_C > JANYCG01. The sequence goes on from JANNFW010000612.1 coordinate 209, forward strand.
GTCGAAGATGCAGGCACAGGCAGTGATGCTCGCCTTGCGCAGTTCATGGCATCCAACGCTGCAAGCCGAACCGGCCATAAGCATGACCGCTTTTGCACTTACGCACACGATGCCGCGACCGAGATGGACTTTGCGCTGGACGTGTTGGAGGCGCGTGGCGACATCGCCCCCGATGGCCCCGAGGCTGAGGCGTTTGTGCAGGATGTGATCAAAGACACCATCATGCACGAGGTCGGCCACACGCTGGGCTTGAAGCACAACTTCAAGGCCTCCACCACTGTTTCGCGCGCGCAGTTGCAAGACAAAAACTTTACCGACACTCAAGGTATTTCCGGCTCGGTGATGGACTACAACGCCTACAACCTGGCGCTGCAAGGTGAGTCGCAAGCCGCCTTGAATAACAAGACGCTTGGAGCCTACGACTACTGGGCGATTGAATTTGCCTACAAGCCCTTGGATGCTGCGACCGAAGCCGTCGAACTGGCCAAAATCGCCGCGCGCAGCGTCGAGCCCGCGCTGGCCTATGCTGACGATGCCGATGCGGGCGGCTTTGGCAGCGACGGCATCGACCCGCTGGCGAATCGCTTTGACCTGGGCGACGACCCGCTGGCGTATTACAAGAGGCGGCTGAAGCTGTCGCAGGAGCTATGGGCGCGCGTGCAAAACCGCAAACCACAGGCCGGGGATGACCCGCTGCGTCAGCGGCGCAGTCTACTGGCAGGTTTTAGCCAATTGCAACGCGCCTCGGAGCTGGTCGGCAAGTACGTGGGCGGCATGTACACCCTGCGCGACCTGCCGGGCAGCAACACGGGCCGCGCCAACTTCAAGCCGGTGGAGCCTGCCAAGCAGCGCGAGGCCCTGCAGTTTTTGGCGACGGGACTGTTCAGTGTGGACAGCTTCAAGTTCGACCCCAAGTTCCTCGCCAACCTGGGTGCGGACTACAACGAATGGGAGCGTGATGGCCCGGTCAACCTGCGCAGTGTCCTGCTGCGCGCACAAACTACCGCCATGGATCGCCTGTTGGGCGGCGGCACCGCGCAGCGCCTGCTGGACCTGCCCAACTACCTGGAGCCCGCCGAGCGCAAAGGCATGATTTCACTGAGTGAGGTTTACGCCACGTTGCAATCAAGCATTTGGAGCGAGCTTAAGAGCGGTAACGAGATCGACGGCCTGCGCCGCAACCTGCAACGCGAGCACCTGCGCCGCTTGCAAACCACGCTCACACGTGGCGCACCCGGTATGCCTGCGGATGCGCTTAGCCTCGCGCGCCTGCATGCCACGCGTCTGCAAGCAGATTTGCGTGCAGCCGTTGCTAAATCAAGCAGCAAATTGGCTGACAAAGTTTCGATTGAGACTCAAGCGCACCTGGCTGAAAGCTTGGGCATCTTGAATGAGTCATTGCGCGCCACCATGCAGCGCAGCTGATGGATCGGAAGAGTTGAAGGACATCCACAATGCAAGCAGCCGGTGAAGTTTTTGATGCGCTCAACCTTGCCTACCTGGCGGTTCACGGACCGAAGGAAGATCTGTTTTGGGCCACCTACATGGCCACGTCCAATGACGATGCGGGATTCTCCAAAGCCGAAGAAGCGTACAAAAATTTCATCTCTGACCCGGCGCGGCTAGCTTCAGTGCGCAGTGCCTTGGCGAGCCTCCCAGCTGGTGATGCCGATGACGCTGCCCGCGCGCTGCGCCACGGCCTCAAAGGCTGGTTGGCACTGTTCGAGAGCAACATCATCGACAGCGACGCCGCGCGCCAACTGATGGCGGAGTTGATCAAGCTCGAATCGGATTTGTTCGCCAAGCGGCGCGATCTGGTGTTGAAGCACACCAACGAGGCCGGGGTGGTTGAAGAAGCCAGCTTGAGCCAGCTTGCGACCAATATCGGGACGAACCCCGTAGAGGCATCGCGCAAAACATCGCACGATGCCATGTTGACGTTGGAGAAGTGGGTGCTGGACAACGGCCTGCTCGATATCGTCAAAAAACGCAACGCCTTCGCCCGTGCTCAGGGCTTCGCGACTTACTTTGACTACAAAGTGCAAAAAAATGAGCAGATGAGCACTGCACAGCTTTTTGCGATCCTGGATGATTTTGAAGCGCGCACCTCACAAGCAAACACACGTGCGCTAAGCGAGCTGGAGCAACGATCTGGCGCGCAGGCCACTACAGGCTGGAACCTGCGCTTTCACATCAGCGGTGATGTGACGCGCCAGTTAGACCCGTATTTCAGCTTTGGCAAAAGCCTGCAACGCTGGATGCAGAGCTTTCAAAACTTGGGCATCGTCTATCGCGGTGCCACCTTGCAGTTGGATTTGATGGAGCGCAAGGGCAAGTTCCAAAACGGCTTTTGCCACGGGCCGATGCCCTGCTACTTTGATGCCAAGGGCCAGTGGGTGCCTGGCCAAATCAACTTCACCGCCAGCGCTACGCCGGATCAAGTGGGCAGCGGAGCGCGCGCCATCAACACGCTCTTTCACGAAGGCGGCCACGCCGCGCACATGGCGAATGTGACGCAGAACTCGCCGTGTTTTTCGCAGGAGTTTGCGCCGACCTCAATGGCCTATGCCGAGACGCAATCGATGTTTTGCGACAGCCTGCTGGACGACGCGGACTGGCTCAAGCGCTACGCCCGAAACGCGAAGGGTGAGGCGGTGCCGGATGCCTTGATCCACGAGCGCATCACGACCACCCAGCCGTTTGCGGCGTTTGCTGAACGCGGTATTCTGGTCGTCGCGTACTTTGAGCGAGCCTTGTACCAGCTTGCCGATGCTGATCTCTACGCCCACCGCGTGCTGGCTTTGGCGCGCGAGACAGAACAACGCATTTTGGGTGTGACCATCGGGCCGCGCCCGCTGTTGGCGATCCCGCATTTGCTCAACCAGGAATCCGCAGCGGCCTACCACGGCTACTTGCTGGCGCACATGGCGGTGTACCAAACCCGTGCTCATTTCGAGCGCGAATATGGCTACCTGACGGACAATCCTGCCATCGGCCCGCTGCTGTCTGAGCACTACTGGGCGCGCGGCAACGGCATCAACCACAACGCGACCTTGGTGAGTTTGACGGGCGAGGCCTTCAATGCCAAGTACCTGGCGGAACATTGCAATCAGTCGGTTGAGCAAGCGTGGGAGGCCGCCCAGCGCAAAATGACTGCGGCTGCTGCACGAGCTTACCCGAGCGCTGGATCAGCAGGGCTGGATGCCACCATCCGCATCGTGCATGGCGATGAGCTGATTGCCGATAACGACCAGTCTGATCAGTTGATGTGCGCGCAGTTTGAGAGCTGGGTCAACAGCCGCTATCCGGAGCATGTCACGGCGCATTAAGGCACGATGGTCGTGAAAAGATAGACCGCAAAAATCACCAGGTGCACCACGCCTTGCAACACCGTGGTGCGCCCGGTGCCCAGCGAAAGGGTGGCCACCATCAACGACAGCATGAGCAGCACGGTGGATTTGAGGTCGATGCCCAGTGTCAGCGTCCAACCGGTCGCCAGCGAGACGATGGCAACCGCCGGAATGGTCAGCCCAATCGATGCCAGGGCCGAGCCCAGTGCCAGATTCAGGCTGGTCTGCAGGCGGTTCGCGCGGGCCGCGCGCACGGCTGCCAGGCCTTCGGGCATCAACACTACCGCTGCGATGATGATGCCCACCAGCGCTGCCGGTGCGCCCAATGCTGCCACCATGCGCTCAATATCGGGTGCCAGCGACTTGCCAATCAGCACCACCGCGCCAAGGCATGCCAGTAGCAGAACGGTGCTGATGAGGGCAGTGCTGGCAGACGGTGGTGCGGCATGCGCATCGGCATCGCTTTGGGCATTCTTAGGCAAAAAATAGTCGCGATGACGCACGGTCTGCACTAGGACGAAGGTTCCATACAGCACCAGGGATATCACGGCGATGAATCCCAACTGGCTGGCACTGTAAAACGGGCCGGGCGTTGTGAGCGTGTAGTTGGGCAGCACCAGCGTCAGCGTGACGATAGCCGCCAATGTTGCCAACGACGCGCTCACGCCGGCCAAGGTAAAAGTTTGCTCGTGATGGCGCTGCGCACCCAACAAAATACACAGCCCGACCATGCCGTTCAAGATGATCATGACCGCTGCAAAAACCGTGTCGCGGGCCAGCGCGGTCGTTGCCGCACCGCCCGAGATCATGAGCGAGACGATCAGCCCGACCTCAATAACCGTCACCGCCACGGCAAGCAGCAAGGTGCCATAGGGCTCGCCCACCCGGTGCGCCACCACCTCGGCGTGATGCACTGCCGCAAGCACGCAAGCCAGCAAAGCCGCCCCAAGGAGTGCCAAGAACCCCACCGACGAAACCATCGCATTGCCCGCAGTACTCAAGAAGCTGACGGCAAGCACCCCGCATCCGATAGCTGGGGCGGCGATGGACCAGATGGGAATGGGCATCTTTTGAGTCATGGTGGTGATGGTAGCCCGGCTCACGGCACGACGTTAGTACGCTGGATGGGAGTTGACCCTGAGCGCCCGCGCTCGGGTTTTTCCCCTTTTTGGATGGTTCGTGCTGCCGATAGACTGCTGTCATCGTTTTAAACCCAAGGCACGCTTCATGTCCGATTCAATACCCGCTCCATCGCTCATTAACCGTCGGCGAGTTTTGGTGGGTTCCGCTGCGTTCGGCGCCAGCGCCTATATTCCCGGCGCCCTTGCGCAAACCACCCAGTGGCCGACCAAGCCGATCCGCATCGTAGTGGCCTTCCCGCCCGGTGGGTTAACCGATGCTTATGCGCGCCTTTATGCCGAGCAGCTGACCGCCAAGCTCGGGCAGCCGGCTGTGGTGGACAACAAGCCCGGCGCCGGGGCCATCATCGGCATTGACGCGGTCGCCAAATCTCCGGCCGATGGCTATACGCTATTGATGACCACCTCGGGCACCGTGTGGCAGAACCGCGTGCTTTACAGCAAGCTGCCCTACAACCTGGACAAAGACCTCACGCCGATTGCCAACTTCCCGTCTGGGCCGTTGGTGGTGGGCGTGGCGGAAAAAGTGCCGGCGCGCAACATGCGCGAGTTTGTGGAGTTTGCCAAGAGCAACACGACATCAATGGGCACCTACGCCCCCGGCTCGTACCCGCACATGGTGGCCGACCAGACCAACCGCACCGAGGGCACCAAAATCCTCTCCGTGCATTACCGGGGCGAGTCGCCGATGTGGGTGGACGTGGCCTCGGGCCAGTTGCAGATCGCCATTGGCAGTTACCAAGCCTTTGCCACGGTGGCCGGGCGCGGGGTGCGCGCCATTGGTGTGACGGGCTCGTACCGATCGCCCAAGCTGCCCGATGTGCCCACGCTGGTGGAGCAGGGCGTGGCAGGGCGGCTGGTGGCGCTGGAAGGCGGCCTGCCCCTGATGGCACCCGCAGGCACGCCGCAAGCGGTGCTGAAGCTGCTCTCCAGCGTGGTGGTGGAAGGTGCCAACTCTGAGCGCGCGGCCAAGCTGCGCGAGACTTTTGGCATCCCCAACAAGCCGAAAAACTTGGAAGACACCCGCCGCGACTGGGAGCGCGATGTGCCGGCGTGGGTCAAGCTGGCGGTGGATTTGGGGTTGAAGTTGGATTGAACCCAAACGATAAGTGCTGCGATTTCTGGGTGCAGTTTAAGTGCTTGCCAACTGTTGAAATCTTTGGCCAGCTCGCGTTCGCTGGATGGCACCGTCGAAGTTTAGCGGCGGGGAAGCCGCCAAGCGGCACCATAGAGCGACTTGAATGTTGACGACACGGCAAACGGCGAGAAGAACGCCAAGAAACTCACCGCAATGAAAATATAACCAAACCCACGCGTCAAGGCCGCTGTTTCACCCAACCGCTGAGCAATCATGGTGTGTGCAATGCTGGCCACGCCAAAAATTACCAACGGCACAAAGAAAGCGATGGCAGCCCAAGCCGCTTTGAGCCCAAGACGAGGGGCATCGCTGCGAAGTATCCGTGTTGATGCGATCAGCCAGAACGGGATGCCCAAGAGAAAGAAGAATGTGTAAGCCATCAAAAATGCCAAGTTAAAGTGCGCGGATGTTATGGCGGTCCGCGCTAGCACGCGTTTTCGGTCGAACTTGTCCCGAGTAACCTTCAAGTTAAAAATGACTTTGAAAGTGCCTTTGAGGTTCAAGTTAACGTCACTTGCGGGCATCCGCCGCCATTTGCTTTAGCTGCGCCGCGCTGCCAGACCACACTTCAAAAAAGCCGTCCTGCTTCGCAGTTTGCAGCCAGGTCTCCCAGCGTGTGTCAGACAGAGCCGGATTGTTGGCGAGCAGCGCATCTTGCTCGACGCCCACGCTCAACGAGCCTCCTTTGGGCTGAGCTTGTGCGCGTTCGGTTTTGATGAAGGTTTGTACCTGCCTCAACTCCGTTTGCGATGCAGCAGGCAGGCTGTAAATCAACCAGCGCCGCCCACTGCCCGGCGCATCCAGCCCCTGCGTGCTGATGGAGGCCACCGCCAGTTGCAGCGGCAGCTTTTTGTCGATCACCTCAAACCCGCCCGCGTTGCGCGGTGCGACTTTGAGGTGCAACAGCGGCACCGCGCCCGGTGGCGGCACCATGCGCGCATCCACCTGCAGCGCCACCATGAACTCAGCCGGGTTGGCATCCATCAGCTGCTGGTTGAGCTGCATCAACTTGGGGACAGAGCGCAGCGGCACGCCGGTACAGGCCACTATCACGAGGGTCGTGCAGACCCATACGAGTCTCTTCAAAACGTGTTTCTTGAAAAAGTGTGTCATGGGTTCGAAAATTTTGAATTGATAATTAATTATTGTAAAACAATATATAATTCATTTTGAACAAATATTTCAACCTGTGTTTTGAGGCCTTGTCATGTCGCCATCATCTTCGCTCAACCACTTGCAGCGCATTCAGCGCATCAGCCGCATCATGGCGCGCGTATGCCTCGCATTGATCGTCCTCCTGCCGCTCGCTTTGGTGATTTATTGGGCCACGGCCAGTGCGCCTGAGCTTGCCGCGCAGGGCAATTTGCAAGCCGCCGTTATCCGCGCGCCGCTGCAGGTGTGGCAGCGCATCGCTGCGGCCTTTGTCTCCGCGTTGCCGTTGGCATGTTTGTTGATGGGCGTGTGGCAGGCCAAGCTGTGCTTTGCGCAATTTGCCAAAGGTGATGTGTTCACCGCCTCGGCCGTTGGCTGTCTGCGCCGATTTGCCGGTTGGACGGCGACCGCAGCGCTGGCGGCCATTGTGGCGGGAGCCGTCATTTCAGTCTTGCTCACCCTTAACAACGCGCCCGGCACGCGCCAACTCGCGCTGGGCATCAGCTCCAACCAGGTCTTTACGTTGTTCTTTGCTGCGCTGGTCTGGCTGATGGCTGATGTCATCGGACAGGGGCAGGCACTCGCCGACGAAAACAAGCAGTTCGTGTAGAAATTGGGTCAGCAGATCATGCCCATCATCGTCCAACTCGACATCATGCTTGCGCGGCGCAAGGTCAAGTCCAAAGACCTGGCCGAACATGTCGGCATCACCGAGGCCAATATGTCCCTGCTCAAGCAGGGCAAGGTCAAAGGTGTGCGCTTCGATACGCTGGAGAAAATCTGCGACTACCTGCAATGCCAGCCTGGGGATTTGCTGGTGTACGAGGCGCAAGCGCGAGAGTAGTTAAAAATTAACCTGGAAGTTAATTTTTAACTAAAATAGTCAAAAAACCACCAAATTATCAATAAAATTGGCCTCTAGCTCTCCAATAACGTGCGTAAGCAGCTATATAAATAGTAGCATATTACGCCCATCATGCATCCACAAACAGCGCCGGGTCGACCATCACCCGGTTTAGCATCACGCCCCAATGCAGGTGCGGCCCGGTGACGCGGCCTGTGGCACCCACGGTACCCAGCGGGTCGCCGACTTTGAGCTGATCCCCAGCCTTTACGCCGATATCGCTCAAGTGGCAATACAAGCTGAGCAAGCCAGCGCCATGATCCAGCCAGACGGTGTTGCCGTTGAAAAAATAATCGCCGGTGTCGATCACCCGCCCCGCCAGCGGCGCGTTGATCGGCGTGCCGGTGGCGGCGGCGATGTCCATCCCGCTGTGCGGGTTGCGCGGTTTGCCGTTGAACACGCGGCGCAGCCCGAACGAGCTGCTGCGCCGCCCCGCCACGGGGAGCTGCATGCGCAGTGCATCCACCCCTGGCGCAGGCTCGCTGAAGGTCGCTATCACCGTGGCCTGATGCGTGCGTTCACGTTGATACCGCGCCTCGTTCTCGGGTGACAGGTCAACCGTTCCAGGGGCGACTTTCAGGTGCTGTTCGAGGTACTTTTTGGAGCCGACCTGGTAGTCGATTTGGCGAGTGCCGCCGCTGTCCTGCGATACAGAAATGCTATTAACCCCCGGTGTCGCCGCCAACGCGATTCCCACAACCGCCATCCAACCAGCGGGTGTACCAGTCACCAACAGCGGTATGTCTTGCGCATACGCAGCCGGGCGGGCAGCCGCAGCCCCCAGCGGCAAGCGCGCAATGCCGCCGGGGACGTGCGAGGGCTTGGGCCAGGCCTTGCCGGGTTGGGCCGTTTTCATGACCGCAAAACCTGACGATGGCAGCGCGAGCAAACCCAACGCGAAGAGCACGCTGGTGCGTCGGCTCAGTGCAGGACTTGGGTGGCACGGGTTCATGCCGACTCCTGCCGTGGTTCTTCGCAGAATCCCTGAACACAGGTTTTGAGTACAGCGCGGATGGCCTGCTCATCGTGGGCGCTGGCCGCTTGTTCCAGCAGGTCGAGTTGCGTGCGCAATTCGGGCCATGGCATGAACTCCTCGTGGGCCTTCATGATGCGCGGGTTCTCCGTGGCGCTGGGGTTATCGCCAATCAGCAGCTCCTCATAGAGTTTTTCGCCGGGGCGAAGGCCAATGAACGACAGCTCAATATCACCGTCTGGGTTGGCGGCGTCACGCACTTGCAACCCAGACAGCTCCACCAAGCGGCGCGCGAGGTCCAGAATCTTCACGGGCTCACCCATCTCCAGCACGAACACTTCACCGCCACGCGCCATCGCCGCTGCTTGCAACACCAGTTGCACCGCCTCGGGGATGGTCATGAAATAGCGGGTGACGTCAGGGTGCGTCACCGTCAGCGGCCCGCCATGGGAGATCTGATCTCTGAACAGCGGCACCACGCTGCCACTGGAGCCCAGCACGTTGCCAAAGCGCACCATCGAAAAACAGGTGTCGCCCGGCTTGGCCTCGCTGGCCAGTGTTTGCAGCACCAACTCGGCCATGCGTTTGCTGGCGCCCATCAGGTTGGTAGGGCGCACTGCCTTGTCGGTGGAGACGAGCACAAAGCTGGCCACGTTCGCATCGCGCGCCGCATGCGCCATGTTCAGCGTGCCGATCACGTTGTTGACGATACCCTCCGACGGGTTGCACTCCACCATCGGCACGTGCTTGTAGGCGGCTGCGTGGTAGACCGCATGCGGTCGGTAGGTGGCACAAATCCAGTCCAGACGAGGGCGGTTGACGACGCTCGCCAGCAGCGGCACGACTTCGACACCGGGGAAGTTGGCTGCACACAAGGCCTCAAGCTCGCGGTGGAGGGTATACAGCCCGTACTCGCTGTGATCAAGCATCAAAAGCCGCTTGGGTCGCTCTTGCAGAATCTGACGGCACAGCTCGCTGCCGATGCTGCCCCCGGCGCCGGTGACCAGAATCGTCTGATCCCGCAGGCGGCTGGACACCAGCTCGGTTTGCGCCTTGACCGGCGCACGCCCCAGCAAGTCCTCCACATCCAGCTCGCGGATATCGCGCACCGTCACGCGGCCACTGGCCAGGTCAGACAGGCCCGGCAGCGTTCGCGTGTGCACAGGTAGCAAGCGCAGGCTGTGGATGATTTTGTTACGCCGCTCGCGGCTTGCGCTGGGGATGGCCAGGAGGATGTCCGTGATCGCCAGTTTGCTGACCGCCGCAGGCACCTGCTCGGGCGAGAAAACCGGCACACCGTTGATGGTGCGGCCTATTTTGGACGGGTCTTCGTCGACAAACCCGAGCAGGGTGAACTGCCGAGTCATCGCCATGGCGGAGGCGGTCTGCACGCCTACCACGCCTGCTCCAAAAATCAGCATGCGACCCTGGTGAGTTGGCCTCAGCAGCCCGTGCACACCGGCTAGCCAAAACCGCGCCAGCGCGCGGCTCACGCTCACCAGCAGCAGGAAAATAATTGGCTGCATGATACCCACGCTGCGCGGAATTGCAGGCCATATTTGCAGCAGCAAAAATCCAAAAAGGAGTGCGCCATAAAGCGCAATTGCCTTGCTGATGGCCACCAACGCATCCAGGCCCGTGTAGCGAAAAATCGCCCGGTAGAGCCCCAGCCGGATGAAGATGGGAATAGCAATGAGCGGAGCCAGCACATAGGCCCACCACTGGGCACCGTAAGGCAGCGCAATGGTCTCAAGCCGAAGCGAAAACGCCATCCACATCGACACCAGGCACAACACCACGTCGAGCAGAATCACTACAGCGCGTTTGGTCGTGCGCGGCCAATCGAGAACTTGGGTGTACATGAGTCGGGCCAGTGTAGTGGGTGCTTTGTGCGCCTAGTAGTTGTTATGTAACTACTAAAAAAATAGCAAAGTATCTATATTATCCGAGAGCTAGAGGCTCAAAAAATTCATTAAACGGTGATTTCTGGTGTTTTGACGGAATTAATTAACCTGAGAGTTAATTTTCAGTCAGTTTTTAACCAACTCCGCAAACCGCTGCAAATCCACGTTACCTCCGCTCACAATCACGCCCACACGCTTGCCCGTAATCGGCAAACCGGCATGCCGGGCGGCGGCGAAGCTCAGCGCGCCAGTGGGCTCCACCAGCATCTTCATGCGCTCGGCGAAGAACTTCATGCCTTCGACCAACTGCGCATCTGTTGCGGTGACGATGCCGTCTACGCAGCTTTGGATCATGGGAAAGGTGATGCTGCCGACACTTTGCGTCTGCGCGCCATCCGCAATGGTTTTTGGGGTGGCAATTGTCACGATCTCGCCTTTTGCAAACGACTGTTGCACATCGTTGCCTGCTTCAGGCTCGACGCCGTACACCTTGCATTGGGGCGATAGCGCTCGCGCCGACAACGCACTGCCCGCCAGTAGACCGCCACCGCCTGTGCACACGACCAGAAAATCCAACTTGCCGACATCTTCAATCAATTCCATAGTCGCCGTGCCCTGACCGGCAATCACGTCCACATGGTTGTAGGGCGGGATCAGCGTCATGCCACGCTCGGTAGCCAGCGCGTGCGCGAGGGCTTCGCGGTCGTCGGAAAATCGGTCAAACAAAATCACTTCGCCGCCATAGTTTCGGGTCGCTTCGATCTTCAACGGCGGCGCGTCTTTGGGCATGAGGATGGCGGTTGCAATCCCTAGCAACTTGCCCGACAGCGCCACCGCCTGCGCGTGGTTGCCGGATGAGAAACACACCACGCCGGCCCTCTGCTGCGCCTCACTCAGCATCGACATCGCGTTGAACGCGCCTCTGAACTTGAATGCCCCCATGCGCTGAAAGTTCTCACATTTGAAGAAAATCTGCGCGCCGAGCAGCGCATCAGCCGTGGCAGAGGTCATCACCGGCGTGCGATGGGCGTGGCCCTTAAGCCGGAGCGCGGCGGCTTTGACGTCGTCGAAAGTGGGATAGGTTTGCATCGGTGAGACTGGGCAGGTTGGGTTGGCCTATGCCTGATTCAGGGATTGCCGAGGAAATCGCGCTTGCCAATCTCCACGCCGTTGTGGCGCAGGATGTTGTAGGCGGTTGCGACGTGAAAGTAGAAGTTGGGGATGGCGTGGCCCATCAGAAACTGCATGCCTTTGTAATGCGTTTCTTTCTCGCCGCGCTTGATGACGATGGCTTTGTCTTCGGTGCCGTCGATCTGCGCGGGGGTGATGCTCTGGACGAAGGCGATGGTTTTGGCAACGCGGGCTTTTAAATCAGCCAGCGTCTTTTCGTCGTCTGCAAATGCGGGAATCTCGACGCCAGCCAGTCGTGCCACCACGCCTTTTGCCGCGTCGCAGGCAATTTGAACTTGGGTCGTCATCGGCAGCATGTCGGGGTACAGACGAAACGCGGTGAGCGATGCATCGGCAAGTTTCTTCGCGTCAACGTGAGCCTGGGCTTTGTCCAAAATGCCGGACAAGTTGCCCAGGATGTTGACGAAACGCGGCACGCTGGCTTGGTACATGGAGATAGTCATGAGGGTTCCTGAAAAGGGTTTTCTGGTTTTTGGCAATGCAGACGAATCGGGATGATTTTCATGCAGCCTAGGATGGTAGCCGCACTGATCAGCCCAAAATGCCCCACACCATCGCAACGCCCACCGCCCACAGGTCAATGCCCTTCGGCGCGTCGTTGCTGAACAGGCTGCCACGCTTCTTCGCCTCGTCCACCGCACACAGGCGATCACGCTCGACCATCACGATGGCATCGGCCAGCTCGGGCATCTTCAGGCCTGTAGGGCCTGCCGCCGCCGTGGCATAGCCCTTCATCGCCTTGGCTACGGCTTGTGGGTCGAGTAGAGATAAAGCTGAGCGGCAGTGCGGGCAGGCGTGCTCCTTGCGCACGTCCACTGGCGCGCCACAGCCGGTGCAATTGATCACGGCAATACGCTGGGCAAGGTCATCAATCTCCGCCACCGTCAAATGGCGCACAAAGCCTTTCTCGACCATGAAGGATGAAAACGGACTGAAGCGGCCGTGCAGCTTGCCGCAGCGAAAGGTCACGTAGCGGCCACTTTTAACAACGTCAAAACCCTGCGTCAGCGCGCTGCGGCAGTGCGGGCAGGCTAGCCGCATGGCCATTGGCGTGCGCGCGTCATCACGGTGATCGTGCAGCAGGCGAAACAGCGCCATCACCGACGCGGGTGTCAGCCGCAGGTTCTCTTGCGGGTCAAACCAGATGCCACGGCAGTGAAAGCACAAGTCCAGATCCACCGTGCCGCCTCGCACGCTTTGCATCGGGTGAATTTCCATCGCGACCTGACAAGAAGGGCAGCGGGTGACCGCATGGGCGCTATGGGCACCAGCGGCAGTCGGGCTTTTGAGGCTCATTTTTCAGTTGGAGAGTTCAGCGGCGATGATACGGCCCATGGACACTGACTTTCACCACCCCGCGCCGAACAACATCCCGCCGGTTCCCGATAAAGATGCCATCGCTCTGCTGGAGCCGTTTGACCGCTTGGCGCTGGACCGCATCACGCTGGTGAGCACGGGTGCGCAGGCGCGCGAGGCGTTTGCCCGGCTTGCGAACGCGCCCGCGTGGGGTTTTGACACCGAATCCAAACCGACCTTCAAAGTTGGTGAACTGTCAGACGGCCCGCACACGCTGCAGTTGGCAACGGCTGAGCACGGCTGGGTCTTTCAACTGCACGACCCGCAGTGCCGCGACCTCGCTGCCGAACTGCTGGCGTTAGGCGGCATTGTTAAAGCGGGTTTTGGCTTGGGTGATGACCGCAAGCGCATCATCCAGAAGCTCGGTGTCGAGCCAGTCGGGGTGCTCGAGCTCAATACCGTGTTTCGCGCACGCGGCTACCGCAAAGAGATGGGCGTGAAAGGGGCGGTCGCGGTGCTGTTCAACCGGCGCTTCATCAAATCCAAAAAGGCTGCGACCAGCAACTGGGCCAGTGTGCGCTTGACCGAGGCGCAGTTGGTTTACGCGGCCAATGACGCTTATGGGGCGATTCGGGTGTTTGATGCACTGGGGATTGCAACATGATTCAAAATTGAACCTCGCTATGGAGTACGTTCTGATGCAACAAGTCAAACCCAAGCTGGCCCTGATCGTGACGGGTGCGTTGGCGGCCATTTCTTTGTTGGCGTTGCCATCGGCCTGCGGCGGTGGGTCTGCTGCGTCCGGTGATCTCACCATCGCAGGGGTTGTGCAAGCGTCCACGTCCACGCCAGTTTCACCCACCGCACCTGTGAAGGCAACCGTGCTGTCGTCAGGCCTGTCCAGCCCGTGGGGTCTGGCGTTTTTACCGGATGGCCGCATGCTGGTCACACAAAAGGCGGGCACGATGGTGATCGTCAGTGCCAATGGCACAACGGTATCCGCGTCGTTCAGCCCTGGTTTGCCGAATCTCACATCCACAGGGCAGGGCGGTCTGCTGGATGTGGTGGTAGACCCGGATTTCGATCTCGCAACCAACCCGCGCATTTATTGGGCATTTTCTGAAACTGGCGCAGGGGGCGCTGGCACAGCGGTGGCGCGCGGCGATCTGGTCAGCACTGCCACGGGCCATTCCATTCAAAACGCGCAAGTCATCTACCGTCAGGTGCCCAAGGTCGATGGCGGCAACCACTTCGGCGCGCGCCTGGTGTTTCGCAGTGACAAAACGCTTTATGTTACGTTGGGTGACCGCCAGCGTGACGACCCCGCCAACCCCACCAGCAACTTCGCACAAAACCTGGCTACCACCTTGGGCAAGGTTATCCGCATCAACCGTGACGGCAGCGTACCCGCAGGCAACCCCAGCTTTGGCGTGGCAGGCGCGCTGCCTGAAATCTGGAGCTGGGGCCACCGAAATCCGCAAGGCGCCGCGTTAAAACCCGGCACAGACGAGCTGTGGCTGACCGAACACGGCCCCCTGGGAGGTGATGAGCTCAATCTAGTTCAAGCCAGCCGCAACTACGGCTGGCCGCTGCGCAGCTACGGTTGCCCCTACAGCGTTGGCACCAACACGGTCGGTTGCCGACCTGGCGGTGGCACGCACGCGCCCACCT
>JANNFW010000619.1:0-1855 GCA_031380235.1 Rhodoferax sp.
AGGCTGCGCACCTCCGGTACGGTGCTGCCCATGCTGGCCTTGTTGGCCGCTTTGCCAATCGCCTGGTACTCAAGAAACGTCGGGAACACCTGTGCGGCAATCACACCCGCCATCGCGAGGAAACCGCCGACGACCAGCAGCCCCAAAAACGAAACGCCGCGCTGCTTGGCCGAGGACTTGAACGGAGAACGCAAACCGGTACGCATAAATGACCTCTTATCGAAATATTCTCGAAAAATTGACTTGTCGCAGACAGCCGCTACTAATTGAACCCGCCAATCCGCTTGAGATCCCCAAAATTCATCCAGACAAAAAACGCGCGGCCCACGATATTTTTATCAGGCACGAAGCCCCAGTAGCGCGAGTCGAGCGAATTATCACGATTGTCACCCATCATGAAGTAATGGCCTTCGGGCACCTTGCAAACCATGCCTTCTACGCTGTAACGGCAGTTTTGGCGGTTAGGAAAATCCGCCACCTCCGCCTCGGAGATGGTGGCGCGGCGGGTGTCGTCGTTGAGAATGCGGTGCTTGGCCTCCCCCAATTGCTCTTCAAACTGAGGGAAATACTTGGTCTGGTCTTCGTCAAAAAATTCCGGCACTTGGGTGGTGCTGACGACTTTGCCGTTGATGGTCAAGCGCTTGCCTGCATACGCCACTTCGTCGCCCGGCACACCGACCACGCGTTTGATGTAGTCCACACTGGGCTTGGGTGGGTAGCGGAACACCATCACGTCACCGCGCTGGGGCTTGTTGCCCTCGGTGATTTTCTGGTTGATCACCGGCAGGCGAATGCCATAGTGAAATTTGTTGACCAGGATCAAATCGCCCACCATCAGGGTTGGAATCATGGAACCGGATGGAATTTTGAAGGGCTCAAACAAAAACGAGCGCAGCAGGAACACGGCGATGATCACCGGGAAGAGGCCCGCCGTCCAATCGAGCCACCACGGCTGCTGGAGGATGCGGCCTTTGGCCTCGGTGACATCGCCATCGACCTGCTTGATGCCCATTTTGTCCAGGCTCTCACGGCGAGACGCTGCGCCCGCTTCCAGCATATCTGCGGCGCGGTGCCGCTGGGGCAGAAAGTAAAAGCGCTCGGCCAGCCAGTAAAGGCCGGTAACGATGGTTGCCAGAAAGAGTAAGAGCGAGAAGTTGCCTTCGACTGAGCCCTGGTACCACGCACCGGCGTAACCTACAAACGCCGCAAGAATCAACGCCGTCAAGACTTGCATCAATCTTCCACCTGCAAAATAGCCAAAAACGCCTCTTGGGGTACTTCAACCGAACCAATCTGCTTCATGCGTTTCTTGCCTTCTTTTTGTCTGTCCAGGAGCTTGCGTTTGCGGGAAATATCGCCGCCGTAGCACTTGGCGATGACGTTTTTGCGCAACGCCTTGATTGTCTCACGCGCAATGATGTTCGCTCCAATCGCAGCCTGGATCGCCACGTCATACATCTGGCGTGAAATGACTTCGCGCATTTTGCCCACCACCGCACGCCCGCGGTTCTGCGACTGCGAGCGGTGCACGATGATCGACAGCGCATCGACTTTGTCGCCATTGAGCAAAATGTCCACCTTCACCACGTCGGCAGCGCGGTACTCTTTGAACTCGTAGTCCATCGACGCGTAGCCCCGCGAGACGGATTTGAGCTTGTCGAAGAAGTCCAGCACGATCTCAGCCAGCGGCATCTCGTAGGTCAGCATGACTTGCCGGCCGTGGTACGCCATGTTCATCTGCACGCCGCGTTTTTGGTTCGCCAGCGTCATGACTGAACCCACGTATTCCTGCGGCATATAAAGGTGCACGGTGACGATGGGCTTGCGAATTTCATCGAGACGGCCCTGATCGGGC
>JANNFW010000628.1:0-4692 GCA_031380235.1 Rhodoferax sp.
GCAATTTCGCACTTAAACGGGGGCGGCACTGGGTGGCTCCACCACCGTGTCGGCGAGCGGTAACTGGACGCTTCGCAGCGACTACCCCGATGTGCGCCTAAAGGCGCAAGGCAGCCGCAATGTGATGGTGGCAGATGGGCAGCCGGATGCCGCAGCGACGGCCTTGCTCGGGCGCAGTGCAGGCTCAAGCGCAACGGCCAGCCAGTTCCTCGGCCCCTCGGCAACGACCTTTGGTGCCAGCCTGGGCCTGGGCCTGGCCCAGGGAGACTCCGCCAACTACAGTCGCGCGTGGCGGCCCTGGGGCGAGGTCGGATTTGAAACCTCGATGACAGACACCGCCACCCAAACGCAGGCCTTGATACGATTGGGGATCAAGGGGTCTGTGCGAGGCCGAGATCAACTCAGTCTGCACCTGGAGGCCCGGCCCAGCAACGCCTCGGCAGTCAGCGGTCAAAGCCCCCAGACCAGTGTGGAGATAGGTCTTCGCTATGAGATTTTTTTTGATCGACTGAGGTGAAAAATACTGTGAGAAAACTATGAAAAAAACTATGAAAATTTATACATTCCGCTTGCAGCTCACATCAATTTTGCCGCTTGTACTTTGCACCGCGCTGCTGTCGGCTTGCAGCTCCTTCTCGCCCGGCAGCAGCAGCACACGTTCGGCGATGGAGGGCGTTATCGGCAAGACCGACAGTGTCGCAATGATGCCGGTTGCCAACTTCACCGAGGTGCCACAAGCGGGCCTGCGTGTTGAGGCACTGCTTGAGTCTGCTCTGCGTCAAATCGGTTTGCGCCAACTCAAGCTCTACCCTAGCGCCTTGAACCCTGAATCCCTGTTTGAACCCGGCGAACGCAAGGCCCAGGCTGAAGCCGAAAAATGGGCGCGCTCGCAGAACATCCGCTATGCCGTCAGTGCCGTGGTGAACGAGTGGCGCTACAAAGTGGGTGTCGATGGCGAACCCGCTGTGGGCATCGTGGTGCAGGTCAAAGATTTGAGCACCGACCAGATTGTTTACTCCGCCGCCGGTGGGCGAACAGGTGGCAGCCGCGAAGCGCTGGCCGCTGTGGGCTTGCAGTTGACGTCAGAACTGGTCGCCGGGATTCGCGTGGAGTCACTGGTTACGCCGTCGGACAAACGCTGAGCCGTACCGACCTACCTGCAAAGCACACAAAACCTAAGGCCCCAGATTGCGACCCCTACTGGCCACCGCCTGGCTCGTCCTGTCGCGCTTCTATGGGGTTTTACGCTTCATTTTGCAGCGGTGGATTCGCACCTACCCGGGCCTGGTCTCACGGGTTTTGGAATCTGCGCTGTGGCCTGCCGTGGTGGTCTATCTTTGCTGGTTAAGTTATCCGGCAAACCCTTTTTATATTGACGACGGCTTCCCCTGGCCTTGGGTGGGGCCATGGCTGATTGCATTGCGCTATGGCGTGGGTTACGGATTTGCGTCCGTAGTGGGCCTGCTGGTGACCTGGTCGCTGGTCGCACCCAGCCCCAGTTTTCCGCGCCTCTACTTTCTGGGCGGCGCCATCATGACCCTGATTGCCGGTGAATTCGGCAGCTACTGGCGCATGCGCATGACGCGCTTGCAGGAGAGCCTGGATTTTCTGAACGACAAGGTCGAGCGCCTCACGCGAAGGCTCTACCTGGTCAAACTCTCGCACGACGAGCTTGAATACGAGATGGTCGACCGCCCCGGCACGCTGCGCGAGTCGCTGATTCAACTGCGCGTGCTGATGGATCATCAAACCCGAACTGGCGCGGCACAATCAAGCAGCATGCCCGGTGCGCAGGCCATGCTCGATTTTATTTTGCAGCAATGTCGGGTGGACTCTGCGGCCATTTATACGGTACGCATGGAGCCTCATCTTGAACTCACGCGGGTCGCCACAGCGGGTGGCATGGAGGCGGTCATCCCCACCGACCCCATCGTCGTCCATGCGCTGGAGACGGGCCACTCGGTGCACTTGCAGGATGCGTTGATGGCGCTGTCAAAGCGCAAGCAGATCATCGCCGTCACGCCGATGATCAGCACGCAAGGCCTGCCGTTTGGCTTTCTTGCCATTGGCAGCATGCCCTTCACCTCATTGAACAATGAGAATCTGCAAACCATTGCCGTGCTGCTGGAGAGCTACTCAGACTACCTGCGCCTGACCTTGCAGGCCAACGAAATACTTGCGGACTGGCCCGACGCACCGCGCAGCCTGGCGGGAGAATTTGCCTGGCTCAATCGTCTGCGACTGAGCTTTGGGCAACCCAGCCGCTGTGCCGTGTGGCGTATCCAGCACACGCGCGAGCAGGAGATGCTCAACCACCTGCATGAACTGCACAGCCGGGGCGAAACGGCATGGCGCTGGCCCGTTGGCCGCACAGAAGCTCGAAGCAAGCCCTGCGTGATTGCGCTGGTTCCCTTCACTGACGAGGCGGGCATGCGGGTCTACACCCAGCGCATTTTTGACAGCATGGCCAAGAGCTTTCCCGACCTCAGCGCTGACCAACTGGATGTACACGACTTTGCCCTGGGGCAGGCCGACAGTTTTGCCTACCTGCGCAGTGTGGCCGAAGGGCTGAATCGATGACGACGAGGCTCAAGCTCACTGCGGCGCTGGCGCTGGAGATCGGCTCACTCAGCCTGCTCACCACCGAAGTGTCGTTAGTCAGCTTGCTGATCTACCTCGCTTTGCACGGGGCCGCGAGTGCGCTGGTGGTTTGGGTTGCCTGGATGTTTTTGCCCTCGTATTACAGGCAGCCCGTGGTGCCAGCGTGTGGCTTGCTGTGGGTGTTTGCTTTTTTCGTTCCCGCGCTCGGCGGTATGTTGATTTTCGCCGTCATGCACTTCGCATTGCGCTTCCCCCACCGCGTGCGCTCCAAACGGTTTGTCGAGCTGCGCATGCCTGAATTTTCAGAAGTGCAGCGCGAAGCTACGGAGCGCAGCGACTTGCGCGCGGGCGACGCACGCAGCATTTTGAAGTCCACCACCTTGCCTTTGGAGACGCGCCTGCGGGTGCTGGTGGCCATGCAGGTGATGCAACCCAAAGCGGCTGTGCCCTTGTTGCTGGGCTTGCTGTCCGATCCATCGGAGGACATCCGCCTGCTGGCCTACAGCATGATGGATGCATGGGAGAAAGACCTGGTGCAGAAGATTCAGGCGGCGCAGGCGGCGTACGAAGCAGCACGCCAAGGCGGAACGCCGACAGCCGTCGTTAACTCCCTGCGACAACTTGCCGAGCTGAACTGGGAGCAGGCTGACACCGGTTTGGCGCGCGGTGACCTGCGCCGGTTTGCGCTGGAGAATGCCGCAAAATTTTGTGAGAACCTCCTGGATATCGATACCAGCGCGTTGGGCACGTGGCAGCTTTACACCAAGATCTTGATCGAGCTGGGGCAGCTTGAAAAAGCAGCCATGGCGATTGATTTTGCGGCAGAGTACATGCCTGCTGGCTTAGTTTGGTCATTGAAGGGCCAGATCGCCTACCTGCGCCGCGATTTTGATGCAGTGCGCCTGTACGCCAGCCACATTCCCGCGCAGGAGTTGCTGATGCCTGCCGTCGCGGGCACCGCATCGTATTGGCGTAGCCAGCGCATCACTGCGGTTGACGTGCATGTCTAAAAAAACCACGGCCCCAAAGGCTGACACGCCCTTCGTTGCCGACGTGGGTCTGCTGCTGGAGGGCACCTATCCCTACGTGGCGGGCGGCGTATCGAGCTGGGTGCACCAGATCATCAATGGCTTTCCTGATCTCACCTTCGCCATCTGCTTCCTGGGCTCGCGCAGGCAGGACTACACCACCAAGAAGTTTGAGCTGCCCAAAAATGTGGTGCACCTTGAAGAGCATTTTTTGACCGAGCCCGATGCCAACCCGCCTGTGTTGCCGCTCAAGGGCGACATGCCAATGTTTGATCTCAACCGCGAGCTGCATGACTACTTTCGCAGCCCGGTCGAGCTGGCCGAGCGCGGCGCGGTGGTGCTGGAAGAAATGGCAGCCGAATTGCAAGGCCGCATGGACCCCGCGCAATTTCTCTACACCGAAGCCAGTTGGAACTACACCACCGAGCAGTACCAAGAGCGCTGCACTGACCCGAGTTTTGTCGACTACTTCTGGACGGTGCGCACCATGCACACGCCGATCTGGGTGTTGTCCAAAGTGGTGGAAACCTTCCCGCCCGTGCGGGTCTACCACACGGTGTCCACCGGGTACGCGGGCTTTCTGGGTGCCTTGCTCAAACGCCGCTATAACCGCAGCCTGATCTTGAGCGAGCACGGCATCTACACCAAAGAGCGGCGCATTGACCTGTATGCCGCGCGCTGGATTGCCGACAACCGCACCGTGCTGCAACGCGACCCCACGCAGTCGGGCTACTTTCGCAGCATGTGGATTCGTTTCTTCGAGGCACTGGGGCGCATGTGCTACGACGCCAGCGACCAAATCATCTCGCTTTACGAGGCTAATCGGCTGCGCCAGGTTCACGATGGCGCGCGGGCTGAACGCACAAGCAATATTGCTAACGGCATCGACATCGTGCGCTTTGGCGCCTTGCGCGCGCTGCGCACCGAGGCGATCCCGCCCGTCATGTGTTTGATTGGCCGTGTGGTGCCCATTAAGGACATCAAGACCTACATCCGCGCCACCCGCGTCTGCGCCAACCGCCGCCCGGACATTGAAGCTTGGATCGCCGGGCCGGAAGAAGAG
>JANNFW010000648.1:0-1509 GCA_031380235.1 Rhodoferax sp.
GGGCAGCCACTCGTCTGGGTTCGTGCAGATGCGCGCCGACGGCAATATTCTCCCGCACAGTCTGCGCCGCGAAGGGCTGCACGATTTGAAAGGTGCGTGCCATGCCAGTGCGTGCGTTGAGATCGGGCGCATTGCCCGTGACGTCATGCCCGGCAAACTCAACGTGGCCTGCGTCGGGCAACAAAAAGCCGGACATCAAGGCAAACAGCGTCGTCTTACCTGCGCCGTTGGGGCCAATCAGTGCGGTGAGGCTGCCCTGCGGCACCGAGAGACTCACGTTTTGAACCGCCTTGAGCCCGCCAAAACTCTTCGAGACTTGATGCAACACCAGAAGCGATTCGGTCATTTGGGCTGACCTTTCCAAAGCGTGCGAATACTCTGGCCCACACCCCCCAATCCGCGCGGCGCAAACATCACCATCAGCACCAGCACGCTGCCGTAGATCACCATGTTGATGCCTGGCAGTTGCCCGAACAGGTTGCGCGTGACGTCCGCCAGCAAGTGCAACGCTAAGGCGCCGATGATCGGTCCCCACAGCGTGCCCAAACCCCCCACAATGGCGCCGACCAGAGCCTCCACCGAGGTATGCGCGCCGTAGGCAATGCCAGGGTCAATGTATTGAAACACCTGCACGTAAAAAGCACCCGCCACGCCCATAAAACCGCCTGAGATGACGGTGGCTCCGAGCTTGATGCGAAACGGGTTCACGCCGGCCGCGCGCGCGGCATCTTCGTTGTCACGCACCGCTTGCAGGTAAGCACCAAAGCGAGAATTCTTGAGCCAGCAGGTCACTACCAGCGCCAGTACGACGAACACCAAAATCAGCATGGCGTAGCCCCGGCGCGAATCAAACTGCATGTTGGCAAAGCCTTCCCGTAAAGGCACCATCAGACCTACGCCCGCCCCCGTAAACGGCACCGAGGTCGCGACGATGCGGAAGACCTCGGCGAAGGCCAGGGTGACCAAGGCAAAGTAGGAACCCTTCAGGCCATAGCGAAAACTCAACGCCCCGACAAAGCAGCCCACGCCACTGCTGACCAACACCGCCAGCGGCAAAGCCAGCCAAGGGTTTACGCCAAACTGCACCTGCGCAATCGCCTGCGCATAAGCGCCTGTGCCAAAAAACAGCGCATGACCGAATGAAAACTGCCCGCCAAACCCGCCCAAGATATTCCAGGCCTGCGCCAACAGCGCGGCATACAGCGCCATCATCACAAAATTGAGCATCACCCCCGACGTGGCCACCTGCAACAGCAAGGCAACCCCCACAGCGAAGATGGCAATGCGCAGCAGTTCCTTTTGCAAACTGCTCATGCCTTGGCTCCAAACAAACCCTGCGGCCTGAACAGCAGCACCGCGATGAAGATCAAGAATATGCCAATCTGACCTAGCGATTCGCCCAGCAGCAGCCCACCCAGCGACTCCACCACGCCGATCAGCAGGCCACCGAGCAGCGCACCCGCAAAACTGCCCATGCCACCCAACACCACAATGGTGAAGGCCACCAGC
>JANNFW010000653.1:0-3646 GCA_031380235.1 Rhodoferax sp.
GCGCAAGTCTTTGGGATGGAAGTGTCCGGCCGAGTTGTTCTTGCCCGAGGGCACTTTTGACTTTCGCGCTTACTGGGCCGCTAAACTTAAGGGTGTTGCACTTGGGGCTTGAATCCGCCACCATAAAACAGGGGGTCAGACTCGTGCTTGCTCAGCGCCACCATCAAGGCACGGGCCATTTGCCAGCCGCACAGCACCAAACCGGCCAGCATGAGGTAGTTCACCGCACCGGCATAGACGGCCTTGGTGTCGGTTTTGGCATTTGCCACCACGTAGTCAATCGTTGATTCCAGCGCCTGGCGGCCTGACGCCAGAGCGCGGCGCATGACGGTGCACTCTGCCTCGGCATGCGCTGCCAGGTCTTGCTCCGTTACGGCAATCTGGGCACAGATGGCGCGGGCCACAGCACCACCATCACGCACGGTTTTTCGGCCAACAAAATCATTGGCCTGGATGGCGGTGGTGCCTTCGTAGATTGTCAGAATCCGCGCGTCCCGGTAATGCTGTGCCGCGCCAGTCTCTTCGATGTAGCCCATGCCGCCGTGCACCTGCACGCCCAGGCTGGCGACCTCAATCGACATCTCGGTGGAATAGCCCTTGACCACAGGCACCAGGTACTCATAGACGGACTGGTTCTGCTTGCGCATGGCTGCATCGGGCGAGGCATGCGCCGCATCACTGGCCGCTGCCGCCACGTAGGCCAGCGCCCTGGCCCCTTCAGTGCTGGCGCGCATTGTCAGCAGCATGCGTTTCACGTCGGGGTGATGGATGATCGCTACCGGCCCGGCAGAGCCCGCCAGGTCACGGCTTTGGGTGCGGTCGTTCGCGAACACCACCGCTTTCTGGTAGGCACGGTCTGAGATCGCAACGCCCTGCATTCCGACTGCAAAACGTGCCGCGTTCATCATGATGAACATGTATTCCAGGCCACGGTTAGCCTCACCCACCAGATAGCCTTCAGCACCCCCATGGTCACCAAATTGCAGCACCGCCGTAGGCGAGGCCTTGATGCCCAACTTGTGCTCAATCGAGACGCACCAGGCGTCGTTGCGTGCGCCCAGCGAACCATCGCCGTTGACCAGGAACTTGGGCACCAAAAAGAGCGATATGCCTTTCACGCCTTCGGGTGCGCCCGCCACACGGGCCAGCACCAGGTGGATGATATTTTCCGCCATGTCGTGCTCGCCATACGTGATGAAAATCTTGGTGCCGAAGATTTTGTAGTTGCCATCTGCCTGGGGCTCGGCCCGCGTGCGCACCGCCGCCAGGTCAGACCCGGCCTGCGGCTCGGTCAGGTTCATGGTGCCGGTCCACTGGCCTGAGATCAGTTTGGGCGCGAACATCTGGCGCAGCTCGGGGCTGGCCGCCGTGAGCAGCGCCTCAATCGCTCCATCGGTCAGCATGGGGCACAGCGCAAACGACATGTTGGCGGCATGCAGCATCTCGGTGCAGCCGGTGGCGACCAGCTTGGGAAAGCCCTGGCCGCCAAATTCAGTGGGGTGACTTACACATTGCCAGCCGACTTGCGCAAACTGTGCAAACGCCTCTTTGAAACCCAGTGTGGTGGTGACCACGCCGCCCTGCCAGGTCGAAGGGTTCTTGTCGCCCTCCCAGTTCAGCGGCGCAATCACGCCTTCGCAAAATTTGGCGGATTCTTCGAGCACGGCCTGTGCTGTCTCGCTGCCGTAATCTTCAAAGCCTGGCAGCGCTGCGACATTGCGAAGGCCCGCCAGTTCCTCCATCACAAACAGCATTTCCTTGATGGGGGCGCGATAGGTCAATTGAAGCTCCTGCAGAAGGTAAAAAAAACTAAGTACTGGCCAGCTTGGCGTTGCGGCGCGCGGACGATGTCGTCATGACGGTCGCTTCGCCATCTATCACCACCACATCGCGCACGCGGCAAATAGTGTCCAGCACCGCGCGCGCTTTGCCAAGATCGATTGACTTGACGGTTACTGTCGCGTGCACCGTGTCGCCGGGGCGCACCGGCGCGCGAAAGCGCAACTGCTGCCCCAGATACACCGTGCCCGGCCCCGGCAACCGGTTGGCAACGGCAGCTGAGATCACGCTGGCGGTCAAAAAACCGTGCGCGATGCGCCCGCCAAACACCGTGGTGGCGGCAAACTCTTCGTTGGTGTGCACGGCATTGTTGTCGCCCGACACACCGGCAAACAGCACGATGTCGGCCTCGGTGACGGTTTTGGCAAAACTGGCAGACATGCCTACCTCCAGGTCTTCAATGTCGTAGCCGTGCTGCTCGTTCATGGCTGCGCCTTTTTGGGTTTGACTCTGTTGAAGAGCGCACTGATCTCGCCCACCAGGCCCCGGCGGAACAACAATACGCACACCACAAAGATCGAGCCCATGATCACCGCCACCCACGAGCCCACCTTGTCGGCCAGCACGTTCTCCAGGCCGACAATCGTCACCGCGCCCGCGACTGGGCCGAGGATGGTTCCGAGCCCGCCTAGCAGGGTCATCAGGACCACATCGCCCGACGTATGCCAATGGACGTCGGCCAATGATGCGAGTTGGAACACAAGCGACTTGGTAGCACCGGCTAACCCTGTGAGCGCAGCCGAGATCACAAAGGCCAACAGCTTGAATCGGTTGACGTCATAACCCAGTGATATCGCGCGGGCTTCATTGTCGCGGATGGCTTTCAGAATCTGGCCAAAAGGTGAGTGTATGGTGCGGTAAATCAGCCAGAACCCGCCCAGAAACACCGCAAAAACAAAGAAGTACATGGCAATGTTGTCGTTAAGATTCACCACACCAAACAGCTTCCCGCGAGGGATGCCCTGCATGCCGTCTTCGCCGCCAGTGAACTTCATCTGCAGCGCCACAAAGAACACAATTTGCGCCAGCCCCAGCGTGATCATGGCAAAGTAGATGCCCGCTCGGCGGATAGCGATCAAGCCAAACAGCGCCCCCAATGCGCCGCCAAAAATGGTGCCCGCCAGCAAGCCCAACTCGGGTGTAAAGCCCAAGTCACGGCACAGATAGCCGGTGATGTAAGCCGAGCCGCCAAAAAATGCAGCGTGCCCAAATGACAGCAGGCCGGCAAAACCCAGCAACAGATTAAAAGCGCAGGCAAACAGCGCGAAGCAAAGCAGCTTCATCAAAAGCGTGGGATACACCACGAAGGGCGCGATGGAGCCGACGACGATCAACGCGGCAAACGTGAGCACGGTCGGATTGCGCCAGCCAGACACGGTTGTATTGGCGACGACCGGGCCAGCGGGAACGGTGGAATTTGAAACAGACGTCATCACAATTCCTTCAAGCTTGCTTGCCAAACAGGCCAGCCGGTTTGACCAGCAGCACCAGCACCATGATCAAAAAGATCACCACGGCCGAGGCCTCCGGGTAGACCACTTTGGTCAAGCCTTCAATCACCCCCAGGCCGAGGCCCGTCAGGATCGAACCCAAAATGGAGCCCATGCCCCCAATCACCACCACGGCAAACACGATGATGATGAGGTTCGAGCCCATCACGGGGTTAACCTGCACGATGGGCGCTGCCAGCACACCCGCAAAGGCCGCGAGCGCCGCACCCGCCGCATAGGTGGACGTGACCAGCACGGGCACGTTAATGCCCAACGCCTGCACCAGATCAGGCCGCTGGGTGGCTGCACGCAGGGTC
>JANNFW010000698.1:0-4124 GCA_031380235.1 Rhodoferax sp.
CGTGGCAAACAGCGCGTGGAAGATGCGCCGCTCGAACATGATGCCGTCGGCCAGGCCTGATTCAAATGCGCGGTTGATCGACTCTTTGGCGGCCATCACGGCGATTTGCGAATAGTCACAAATCATCAGCGCGGCACCCAAGGCCTCGTCCATCATTTTGTCCAGCGGCACCACGCGGCTGACCAGGCCCGCGCGCTCGGCCTCAGTCGCGTCCATCATGCGGCCCGTGAGTGCCAAATCCATCGCCTTGGCTTTGCCCACGGCGCGCGGCAGGCGCTGCGTGCCACCCGCGCCGGGGATGATGCCCAGCTTGATCTCGGGCTGGCCAAATTTCGCGTTGTCTGCCGCAATGATGAAATCGCACATCATCGCCAGCTCGCAGCCGCCTCCCAGCGCAAAGCCGCTCACCGCCGCAATCACGGGCTTGCGAACGCTGCGAATCGCCTCCCAGTTGCGGGTGATGAAGTCACCCTTGTAGACATCAGCAAAGGTGTAGGAGCCCATTGAACCGATGTCAGCGCCCGCGGCGAAGGCTTTTTCACTGCCGGTGATGATGATGCAGCCAATGGCGCTGTCGGCATCGAAAGCTTTCAGAGCAGTGCCCAGCTCGGTCATCAGCGGGTCACTCAGGGCGTTGAGTTGCTTGGGTCGGTTCAGGGTGATGATGCCGACTTTGCCAGCTTCGGTGCGCACGTTGATCGTTTCGAAAGTTGGGCTCATGGAGGGCTCCTGAATGGTTTTGGACACTCGCCAACTATACCGACCGACAAGCTTCGAAGAATTAACCGACCAATCGGTCGAATAACCCGAAGTGGTGGTAAATTGTCGCTTCACCGGACATTTACAAAGAGACAAACGAAAGACAAAACCATGGCTGAAACAACCCCCGAACGCGCTGTTTTGTACTCAGAGCAGGGCAACATTGCGATTGTCACGCTCAACCGCCCGCAGACGCTCAACAGCTTCACCACGCAGATGCACCACGACCTGTGGGCGGCGCTGGACAAAGCCGAGGCCAACAGCGCGATCCGCGCGCTGGTTCTCACGGGCGCGGGTCGCGGCTTTTGCGCCGGGGCGGATTTGTCGGGATTTGACGTGACGCCAGGAGCCGCCCCAGCGAATCGCCTCGACCCCAGTATCACCATCGAAGCGAACTTCAACCCCACCGCGCGGCGCCTGCAAAACCTGCGAATGCCCACCGTGGCCGCTGTAAACGGTGTCGCGGCAGGTGCGGGGGCGTCTTTCGCTTTTGGCTGTGATGTCGCCATTGCCGCGCCGGGTGCGAGTTTCATTCAAGCTTTCAGCAAGATCGGCCTGATCCCCGATGCGGGCAGCACCTGGTATCTGCCGCAGCGCATCGGCCTGGCGCGCGCCACCGCCATCGCCATCACGGGCGACAAGATCAGCGCCGCGCAAGCCAAAGACTGGGGCATGATTTGGGACGTTGCCGACGACTGCGTCGCCGCCGCCATCGCCATGGCGCAACGCCTGGCCGCCATGCCCACCGTGGCCCTCGTCGCCACCCGGCACCTTCTGCGTGACAGCACGTCGCGCACCTTCAACCAGCAGCTAGACGCAGAGCGCGACACCCAATCCGCCATGGGCAAGACGCACGATTACCTGGAGGGCGTGACGGCGTTTCTGGAAAAGCGCACCCCGAAGTTCAAAGGGGCGTAACGATGACCAGCATGCCGGCTGATCCCATCGCCCTCGCGCAAAGTGTCGCCCAAAGTGTCGCCCAAGCCATGTTCGCCGCCGACCGCGCCTCGCGCGAGTTCATGCAGATGGAGCTGCTCTCGTGCGCGCCGGGGCGTGCATCCATGTGCATGACGGTGCGTGGCGAGCAGTTGAATGGCCATCAGATTTGCCATGGCGGCTTCATCTTCACGCTGGCCGATTCGACCTTTGCCTTTGCCTGCAATAGCCACGGCAAGAGCGCAGTGGCCGCCAGTGCCCACATTGATTTTTTGAAGCCAGCGCACGAAGGCGACGTGCTAACCTGTGAGGCCCAGGAGCAAACCCTGCAAGGCCGCCACGGCATTTACGACATGAAGGTGACCAACCAGCACGGTGAGGTAGTTGCAATGTTTCGCGGCAAAAGTGCCCAGATAGGCGCACAAATTCCAGGATCTGTTGTATGACCAAAAGCTCCTCTTTTGCGCTGGAACCCATCGAGAAAGCCAGCATCGACGAGCTGCGCGCACTGCAGCTCAAGCGGCTCAAATCCACCCTGAAACACGCCTACGCCAACTCGCCCGTTTACCGTGCCAAGTTTGATGCAGCGGGCGTGCACCCCGATGATTGCAAATCGCTGGCTGACTTGGCCAAATTTCCGTTCACGACCAAAAAGGATTTGCGCGATAACTACCCGTATGGCATGTTCGCCGTGCCGCGCCAGCAGTGCGCACGCATCCACGCCAGCAGCGGCACGA
This sequence comes from Rhodoferax sp., assembly GCA_031380235.1. Classification (GTDB taxonomy): domain Bacteria; phylum Pseudomonadota; class Gammaproteobacteria; order Burkholderiales; family Burkholderiaceae_C; genus JANYCG01. Next base: position 2,433 of record JANNFW010000698.1, read on the forward strand.
CTGGAAAACCCACGGTGGTGGGCTACACGCAAAACGACATCGACATGTGGGCGCAAGTGGTGGCGCGCAGTATCCGCGCGGGTGGCGCACGGCCTGGCGACATGGTGCATGTGTCTTACGGTTACGGCCTATTCACGGGCGGCTTGGGTGCGCATTACGGCGCAGAACGACTCGGCCTGACCGTGGTGCCGTTTGGTGGCGGGCAGACCGAGCGGCAAGTGCAGCTCATCACCGATTTCAAGCCCGACATCATCATGGTCACGCCCAGCTACATGCTGGCGATTGCCGACGAGTTTGAACGCCAGGGTTTGAACGCAGCGGACGCGTCGCTGCGCGTCGGCATCTTCGGCGCCGAGCCGTGGACTAATGACATGCGCCAGAACATTGAGGCGCGGATGGGCATTGACGCGGTGGATATCTACGGCCTGTCTGAGGTCATCGGCCCCGGCGTCGCCAGCGAATGCATCGAGACCAAAGACGGCCCGACGATTTGGGAGGATCACTTCTTTCCTGAGATCATCGATCCAGAAACTGGTGAACTGGTGACCGACGGCGAGATTGGCGAACTGGTCTTCACCAGCCTGACCAAGGAGGCGCTGCCGATCATCCGCTACCGCACACGCGACCTGACGCGCCTGCTGCCCGGCACCGCGCGCACCATGCGGCGCATGGAAAAAATAACCGGCCGCAGTGACGACATGATGATCGTGCGCGGCGTCAACGTGTTCCCCACGCAGATTGAGGAGCTGATTTTGAAACGCGCAGAATTGGCCCCGCACTACCAGTGTGTGCTGAGGCGCACCGGGGTGATGGATGACTTGATCGTGATCGTTGAAACACACCACGCTGTGCCTCCAGACAGCGCCCAAGCCCGCGCCGCCGCTGCGCAGTTGCAGCACGAGATCAAGGTCTACATCGGCACCAGTGTAGAGATTGAGCTGCGCATGTCAGGTGGTGTCGAGCGCAGCGTCGGCAAGGCCAAGAGGGTGGTAGATGAGCGCGGTTAGGGAGATCCGGGTACTCATCGCGTCTTAACGAGGTATGGCATAAGTACCCACCGCGTGCGCCACTGGCTGCGGGCTGCCTTCCGAGTACAGCGATACCTCGCCCACCGCCAGCGTCTTGCCCAGCTTGATCAGTTTGCACACGCCGATGATGCTGTTGTCAGCAGCCGGTTTTCGCAAAAAATTGATGGTCAGGCTGGACGTGACGGTCAGCGGAACAATGCCAATCTCACCCAGGATTGCTACGTAGAGCGCCACGTCTGCCACCGCCATCAACACTGGCCCAGCCACTGTGCCACCCGGGCGACGCTCATCAACACCCACCGAGTGACTGACCGTAGCGCACGCATTGCCCACATCCACCACGACGCATTTGCTTTGCGGAAACGCAGCTACCAGGAATTTGGATATTTCGATTTGGGTTGCCATGGCGGATTTGGTACTCGCTGTATTAGCTGACAACGCGCTGAACTGTTAAACCCGAACAGTGACATAACACTTTGGTGTCAGCGAAGTCAATGCTCAGCTGGAAGTGACCGGTGTCGAAAGCCGCGTCGAGTCCCTGGCACTGGAAGATGCCAGCAACTCCACGGCCGCGGCGTTGCAGGAGCACAGGGGATTCTTCGAAGCCGAAGGCATCTACATCCAGGCCGGCAACTGGAATGCGCGGGCCCGCGACCTGGTGGCC
>JANNFW010000709.1:0-1504 GCA_031380235.1 Rhodoferax sp.
GCACCACGCCCGCATTTTGAGTCGCTTGTGAAGGCATCGCCAGACAATACTCTGCCTTCAGGCGTGGCGTTCCTGTTCGGCTCGGAGCGGTTTGGCATGACGAATGAGGATGTTTACCGCTGCCACGCCGCTTTAAGCATCCCCACCAACCCCGCGTTTGGCTCACTGAACCTGGGGGCGGCGATTCAGGTGATTGCTTACGAGTGGCGGCTTGCATTGGGCGGATTTGCGGTGCACTCCGCCACACCCCATCCCGTGTTGGCCGATGCGCGTCAAGTGGCCGGCATGCTGGCACATCTGGAGGAATCACTGGTTTCAGTTGGGTTTTTGGACCCTGCATCGCCCAAAAAGCTGATGCCACGCCTGAACCAGCTTTTTAACCGCGCCGCTGTCACGCAAGAAGAAATCCATGTTCTCAGAGGTGTTGCCAAAGCGATGCTGGACACCGCCAGACGGCTAAAAGGCTAGACTTCGCATCCTTGACTAAATTAGTAAGCTATTGATGTTCTCCCGCCTTAAAGTCGATATCCAGACCATTCTTGATCGCGACCCCGCTGCGCGCAACGCGTGGGAGGCGTTGACCTGTTACCCCGGCCTGCACGCCCTGGTGCTGCACCGCCGTGCTCACTGGTGCTGGAACAACGGCTTCAAATGGCTGGGCCGCTTTGTGTCGCACATCGCGCGCTTTCTCACAGGTATTGAGATTCACCCCGGCGCCGTGATTGGTCAGCGCGTGTTCTTCGACCATGCGATGGGCGTCGTGGTGGGCGAGACGGCAGAAATCGGCGACGGATGCACGATTTACCAAGGCGTGACGCTGGGCGGCACCTCGCTCTACAAAGGTACCAAGCGCCATCCCACACTGGGCAAAAACGTGGTGGTAAGCGCTGGCGCGAAGGTGCTGGGCGGCTTTACCGTGGGCGACAACGCCAAGATCGGCTCCAACGCGGTGGTGATTAAGCCCGTGCCCGCCGGTGCGACGGCGGTAGGCATCCCCGCGCGCATCATTCTGGCCCCGGCAGCCGACAAAAGCGGCGATGCGGCCCTGGCCACGCCGTTTTCAGCCTATGGGGTAACGCCCGATGTGGATCCCTTGAGCGAAGCCATGCGCGGCTTGATCGACAACGCATCGAGCCAGGATCACCAAATCGCCCTGCTGTGGAAAGCGATTGAGACCCTGCAAACCAACCGTGCCGCAACCGACTGCGTGCCCAGTGACGCTGCGTTGAAGGAGTGTTTTGAGGCCGAGAAGATCAGCCTGCTGGTGGGTAAGTGAAGATCGAGAATTTTGCTGAAAATTAACCTACAAGTTAATTTATACCGCAAAAATGGCTAAAAAGACTAAATTTATAGGAAAATAAGACTCTAGCTCTCTACAGGGACTTCCCGGTCTGTCAAGCAGGTATTGGGTATTTTTGCATTCGGTATTCCTCCTTGATAAACGGTATTGGTATTACTGCAACGACGCGGACAGAAGCTGCCGAGAAACGAGGAACAGACTGCA
>JANNFW010000714.1:0-3005 GCA_031380235.1 Rhodoferax sp.
CATGTCCGCAAGCAGGACTTCCACGTCACCCGCTTCAAGCAGGTGGGTCAGACGACGACGCTTTTTGTGGTGGATGCCTCTGGCTCTTCTGCGTTGAACCGATTGGCCGAGGCTAAGGGTGCCGTCGAATTGCTGCTGGCAGACTGTTATGTTCGGCGCGACCGCGTGGCGGTGCTGGCCTTTAAGGGCAAGTCAGCGGAATTGCTGCTGCCGCCAACACGCTCTTTGGCGCGCGCCAAACGCAGTCTGGCCGGGCTGCCCGGCGGTGGCGGCACGCCGCTTGCCACGGCCATCGATGCCGCCCGCGAATTGGCCGACCAAATCAAGCGCCGGGGTGAGACCCCCATCATCGTGCTGCTGACCGATGGCCGTGGCAACATCGCGCGAGACGGCTCACCAGGCCGTGCACAGGCCAGTGAAGACGCATTGGCAGCCGCCCAACAAGTTCGTTTTGCGCGGCTCACCAGCTTGCTGCTGGACACCTCGCCGCAGCCCCAAGCGGCAGCGCAGGCGATAGCAGCGCAGATGGGCGCGACCTATGTGCCGCTGCCGTATGCAGGCGCCCAAAAGGTGGCGCAGGTGGTGCGCGCACTCGCCGCTTCCTCATGAATGCACAATGAATAGCGCTCTGCAATGGGATACTGACGGCAAGCATTGGCCGCATCGCGAGGCGAGTCACTTTGTGCAGGCCGAGGGGCTGCGCTGGCATACGCAGCAGTTTGGCTTTCGGAATGACGCAAAGAGTAAGACGCTCACAAGCCAGCGGCCCGTCGCGCTGCTAATCCACGGCACCGGCGCTTCAACGCACTCTTGGCGTGATCTGGTTCCCTTGCTGGAGCCGCATTTCAAAGTACTGGCGATAGACCTTCCAGGTCATGGTTTTACTGGAATGCCGTTGGGCGAAGCAAGCTCGAACCAATTCACGTTGCCCGGTATGGCGCAAGCGATTGGCGGCTTGTTGCAGTCATTGAGTCTGCGGCCCGCATTGATCGTGGGCCACTCTGCGGGGGCAGCCATTGGCGTTCGAATGTGCCTGGATGGGCTGGCGGCACCACAAACAGTAGTCAGTCTGAATGGTGCGTTTTTGCAACTGGGTGGCTTGGCGGGGCGTTTGTTTTCTCCCGCTGCGAAATTCATGGCGGCTGTACCGTTGGTGCCTCAGCTCTTTTCTTGGCGGGCTGCTGACCCGTCCGTTCTGAAGAGATTGATGGATGGCACGGGATCAAAGCTGAATGAAGAGGGGCTGGCCCTGTACGGCAAGCTGGTCAGCAACCCGGGCCATACGGCGGGTGCTTTGCGGATGATGGCCAATTGGGATTTGCTGCAGTTGACCCGCGATCTACCGAATTTAAAAACCGTGCTGTGTTTGGTGGTGGGCGCCAACGACCGAACCATCCCGGCACAGCAGGCCAGCCAGGTCAAGGCACTGTTGGCGCAGTCTTCGCTGTCCAAGGTGACTTTAACCAGCCTGCCCGGACTCGGCCACTTGGCCCATGAGGAGCGCCCTGACCTCGCATCGCAAGTGATTTTGAAGCAGTTTGAATTAGCTCTTTCGACCACCCGTGCAACCCCTCAAGGCTGAACGCTGTCGATCACAATTTTGAGGTCTTGCGCGCCTGCGCTCACAGGCCCTAACTGTCCCACCAGGTCACCCGATTGCGGCATGGCGTTGCCAGAGGCCGACACGCGCGCTGCCACCACCACGTTTGCAAATTTTGAGAGTTTCAAATCGTCTGACATGGCGGTGCTGTCGTCCAATTTGAAGCTAATCGGAAGCTCGCTGATTTTGCGCTTCAAAATCGCCAGTGGCATGCGTGGGCCTTGCGCCGCACGGGCAAAGATGAACACGGTGTCGTCTGGCTTGACTTTGCTCGCGAGTGACGGCGAAAGACTGACTGTGCCGCTTAATGCCGGGCCGGGTACGGAGGCGGTTTTGGATGGGGGGCTGGCCGTGTTCGGTTGGGTTGCGGCAGCATCGCGCGCGGCCTCCAGGCTACGATCCAGCCCCGCTGTAAATTCCCCTGTCGGCGGCGCGAGTTGCCTTGCTTGCGACCAAAATTGGATGGCACCGGCAAAGTCTTTGCGCTCGAAGGCCGCGCTGCCGGCCAGGGCCAAGGCCTTCAGATTCATGGGATCCAGTGCGAGCGCACGGGCGATCAATTTGGCGGGCTCACCGGCCATGCTTTGGCCTTGCAGCATGGCCAGCACATCGGCATGGTCAGCCAACAGTTGAGCGTTATCGGGCGCAAGTGCCCCTGCCTTCTCGTAGGCGCGCGCCGCTTCGGGAAAGCGTTGCAATGCAGCGTACGAGCGCGCGAGCATTTCCCACGCTTGCGGATTGGCGGGTTGATCGGCGGGTTGGTTTTCCAACTTTTGCGCCATCTGCGTCACCATCGCTTCGACCTGCGCCATAGTGACTTCACCTTCTGGCGCTGGCGCCTGCGCCTGTGGCAAAACCGCTTGCGGGTTGCCGATGAAGCCGTACATGCCAAACACCAACAGCGGAATGCACACTGCAACCAAGATGGCCGAGCGCTTGGAAGTTGCCGCAGCAGATGAATTTGCAGCCGGGCTCAATCCATCGGTCAGCCCTTCTTCATCCAGTACGCGCCGCTCAATATCTGCCCTCGCCTGTGCCTGCTGATCAATCGTGATGCGGCCCGATGCCAGCTCGGTATCCAGCTCCCTAAGCTGGTCACGAAGGATCGCAAGATTGGCGCGGCGGGCATCAACCACGTCATGCGATTGCGACACTGAAGGCGAGGCGCGGCGCAACACGGGTGGCAGCACCAAGGCCAGTGCCAGCGCAATCAGGGCGATGGCGAGTATCCAGAACAGTGTCATGGTTGACCAGCGCTATCTGACAGCATCTGCCAGGATCTGCTTAGCGCGGCTGACTTCATCGGCAGTCAAAGCGGCTGGCTGCGCTGCGCTTCTGCGTCGCCGGATGTTGACAGCCAGCACCGCCAGTGCAAGTGCCAGAAGCGCAAAAGGCCCAATCCACA
>JANNFW010000753.1:0-3983 GCA_031380235.1 Rhodoferax sp.
CACGCCCACGATGACGGTGCCTGTGCCCAGACCCTGCACCGACAGCGCATCGTCAATCTCGGTGGTGGCCGAATCGTCGATGGAGAACGCCCGCACCGGGGCCAGCGGCAGCGCGTCGCGGATGACGGGTGCTTCCAGCACAGGGAAGCCGGTGCCCTTGGGGAAGTTCTCCAGCAAAAACCGCCGCCAATGAAACTGGTAGGGCGAATCAATAGCGCCAGCCTGTTGGAGCAAATGCAGCGGCGCCAGGTGCGTGGCGCGAGAGGCCTCGACCACCGCCTTGTACTCAGGCGCATTTTTGTCGGGCTTGAAGAGGATTTTGTAAAGCTGTTCGCGAATCGGTGCTGGGCAGGTGCCCACGCTCAGATCGGCAACCCATTGCGTAATCTGCAAAGCGATTTGTTTCTTTTTCTCGATGCCGGCCAGCGCCAAGGCGATGATGTCGGCGGGGGCTTTGCGAAAGTTGCCTTTGCCCGCACGGCGAAAGTAGTGCGGTGAATCATGCAGGCGAAACAGGGCGGCGGCTTGCTGCTCCAGCGTGGCAGGTTTGCCATCGCTTGCGAAATAGTCACGCGCCAAATCGGCAAAGCCAAATTCTTCGTCGGGCGAAAACTCCCAGGCCAGCTCCAGCTCAATGGTCTGGCTTAAACGTTGCGCAGCACTGACCAAGGCTGCTGGCGCGGGCTTTTCGAACCTCAACAGCGCATTGGCAGCCTTGACCTTGACGCGCTTGCCGCTGTCCAACTCCACCTGTAGCGACGCTTCGGCTTCAGACAGCACCTTGCCGGCCATGAACTTTCCGGCTTCTTCAAACAATAAATACATACCGGAATTGTCCCATGCGGTACGTGGGTAGGCGCTACCGGGTTTTTGGGCGAATCCGTCATCAATTTGACATTCCTTTGTCATGTGATGAAACTACATTCCCAAAGTCACAACTGGAGACAACCCTGATGAACCCCTCTTTCACAAATACTTTCACCCGTCGTCTGGCGATAACCTGCGTCGGCGTGGCGGCTTTAGCGGCCTGCGGTGGCTCCAGCGGCCCAGAACCTCTTTTGACGCTGGATGGCGCAGTGCCCCTGGTCGCAGGCCATCGGGGTGTCGCCGGGTACTTGCCCGAGCACACGCTGGAGGGTTACAGAATGGCCATCCAGATGGGTGCGGACTTCATCGAACCCGATCTGGTCGCCACCAAAGATGGTGAGCTGATCGCCCGCCATGAGCCCAACATCACGGGCACGACCGATGTGGCAGACCGACCCGAGTTCGCCAGCCGCAAGGTCACCCGCAAGGTGGACGGTGTGGATGAAACCGGCTGGTTTGCCACCGACTTCACACTGGCCGAAATCAAAACCTTGCGCGCCAAGCAGGCCACAGCCAGCCGCGATCAAAAGTTCAACGGGCTGTACCAGATACCTACCCTGCGCGAGGTGATGGATGTCGCCAAGTCTGAAGGTGCCAAAGTGGGCCGCGTGATTGGCGTGTACCCCGAGACCAAGCACCCCACTTACCATGTCGATGCCAACCTCAAGCTCGAAGACCGCTTGCTGGCCGTCTTGGGCGAATACGGCTACACACAGAAGAGTTCACCCGTCATCATTCAATCATTCGAGGTGAGCAACTTGCAATACCTGCGCACCAAGACACAGGTACGCATCGTGCAATTGGTGGATGGGGATGACTACGACTTCAAAACCGGCGCAGTCACCTTCGCGGCGCCATTTGACCGCCCTTATGACTGGACGCGCGCGGGCCGCACCGAGCTCTATGGCTCAATGGTCACACCGGCGGGCTTGGCCGAGATCAAGAAATATGCGGACGGCGTGGCCCCCTGGAAGCCGTATATCGTGCCGGTCAAAGGCACGTTTGACGCTACAGGCAAGATGCTGGATCTCAACGGCGACGGTGTAGTGAACTACTCGGACACCATCGCTCAACCAGCCTCCTCGCTCATTGCCGATGCCCATAAAGCGGGGCTCTTCGTGCACACCTGGACCTTTCGCAATGAGGCAGGCCGCTTGACGTTTGACTACAAAACCCCAGCGGCCGAGTACCTGCAATTTTTCCGAGCAGGGATTGACGGGCTGTTCTCTGACTTTACCGACACCGCTGTTGCAGCGCGCGCAGCCTATCTGAAAGAGCTCGGCCGCTGATCTACAGCGCTGATCAACTTTCAAACGCAACCTGGGGGAGAACGATAATCGGAGCATGACCGTCAATTTTGAAAGACGCTCCCTCGTTTCGAGAATCGTTCGCCGTTTTCAGGGCTTTGATGGCCTGTTGGCGTTTGCCATCATCGTGCTGGGATGTGCGGGCCTGATCACCATGTACTCCAGCGGGCACGACCACGGCAACCAATTTGAGAACCATGGGCGCAACATGCTCATTGCTGGGGCCTGCCTGTTTTTTGTCGCGCAGATCCCACCACAACGGCTGATGCGATTGGCGGTGCCCCTGTACATCTTTGGCGTGGCGTTGCTGATCGCGGTGGCGGTCTTTGGTGTCACTAAAAAGGGCGCGCGCCGCTGGGTCAATGTCGGCGTCGTCATCCAGCCCAGCGAAATCATGAAAATCGCCATGCCGCTGATGCTGGCCTGGTGGTTCCAGAAGCGCGAGGGGCAACTGCGGCCCATCGACTTTGGCGTTGCCCTGTTGCTGCTGGCGCTGCCCGTGGGCCTGATCGTGCGCCAGCCTGATCTGGGCACCGCCATCCTGGTGATGGTGGCGGGATTGGCGGTTATTTTTTTTGCGGGATTGAAGTGGCGCTGGATTGCACCGCCCGTGCTCATCGGCCTGATTGCTGCGGTTCTGCTGGTTGTTTTTGAGCCCCAGCTTTGCGCCGAGGGTGTCAGCTGGCCGCTCTTACGCGAGTATCAGCAACAGCGCATCTGTACCCTGCTTGATCCTGGGCGAGACCCGCTGGGTAAAGGCTTTCACATCATCCAGGGGATGATCGCGATTGGCTCGGGCGGCGTGTGGGGCAAAGGCTTCATGCAGGGCACGCAAACGCATTTGGAATTTATCCCTGAGCGCACCACTGACTTCATTTTTGCCGCCTTTTCTGAAGAGTTTGGCTTGGCTGGCAACCTTGCGCTGATCGCCGGATTCGCCTTCCTGATCCTGCGGGGACTGACGATCGCGCTGGAGGCTTCCACGTTGTTTTCGCGCCTGCTCGCAGGGGCTATCACCCTCATATTCTTCACCTACGCTTTTGTCAACATGGGCATGGTCAGCGGAATTTTGCCGGTGGTTGGCGTGCCGCTGCCTTTCATCAGCTACGGCGGCACCGCAATGGTGACGCTGGGGTTGGGGCTCGGAATCTTGATGTCGATTGCCAAATCCAAACGTTTGGTTAAGACGTGACTTATGCGGTTTCAATCATCGGCGTGGGCAATATGGGCGGCGGCATGGCGCGCAACCTGTTGTCCAAGGGTTGGTCAGTGGCGGTTCATGACGTGGACGATGCCAAAATACAAAATTTGAAGTCTTTTGGTGCTGTAGCTCTCGCAGATATTACATACTCGGCAACTAAATCAATAACAACTATCATCTGCGTGGTCGATGCCATTCAGACCCGCGAGGTTTTGTTTGGCCCGAATGGCATCGCCACAACCCTGCCACTGGGCCACACCGTGATGCTGTGCCCGACGCTGGCACCGCTCGATGTCGAGCAGTTCGCCAAAGAGCTGATTCCCCATGGCCTGCACACGATTGATGCCCCCATGTCGGGCGGCCCGGCGCGTGCGCAGGACGGCAGTATGAGCCTGATGGTGGCCTGCCCTGATCACGTCTTTGGACGCCACCAAAGCCTGATAAACGCGCTCTCACGCAACGTGTTTCGCATTGGCGAGAAGCCCGGCGACGGCGCACGCACCAAGCTGGTCAACAACCTGCTGGCGGGCATCAACCTGGTGGGTGCCGCAGAAGCCCTGGCGATGGCGCAAAAGATGGGCCTGGATCTGGCAAAAACGCTGGAGGTG
>JANNFW010000817.1:0-2800 GCA_031380235.1 Rhodoferax sp.
TCGACCGAAGATCAATCGGTCAATTTGGCAATTCTTCAAGGTGACCACCCCACCATTCCCGCGTCGGCGCAAGGCAAAGTCTCAGGCTTGTTGATCAACTTTGAAGTGGAGGATGTGGATGCCGAATATCAGCGTGCTCAGGCGAGCAGATTGCCCATTCTTCTCACGCTGCGCGATGAGGCGTTTGGTCAGCGGCACTTCATCACGAAGGATCCGAGTGGGGTGCTGATCGACATCGTCAAGCCAATCCCACCCAGCGCGGAATTTCTGGCGCAGTACGCGCCGGGTGTGGCTCAGAGTTGAAGAGCGGGTACCATTGCTTGAACGGCTCCACGATCAGTATCAATACAGCCGCAAGTTTTGCGGGAGAAATCAGGCGCTTGTAATCTGATGCCGTGGCGAAGCCTCACGCCTCCTCAAATCCCGGGGCGATTCAGACGTGCCAATGCGTGTAATGCGTCGGCAACGATTCAGCGTACCTTGATCACCACCTTGCCTTTGGCACGTCCGGTTTCGACGTAAGCCAAGGCTTCGTTGGTAGCGTCAAACGGGAAAACCTTGTCGACGACCGGGCGAATTGCACCCGACTCGATCAACGGTGTTATTTGCCGCAGCTGGCTTCCGTTGGCCCTCATAAAGAGGAATGAATACCCGACGTTCAGACGCTTGGTTTTTCTGCGGGTGCCAAGGCTCAGAGCACGCATGACCTGCTTCACAAACCATGGGGCCTTGATTTGTTCTGCAAACGCGGGATCAGGAGGGCCAGAGATGGAAATGAGTTTGCCACCAGGCTGGAGCACACCGAGAGACTTCTCCAGCGTCTTGCCATCCTGGCTGTTCAGAACAAGGTCATAGCCGCTCAGAACTTTTTCAAACTCGTCTTTCTTGTAATCAATGACGACATCAGCCCCAAGACTTTTCACCCAAGCCACATTGCCTGTGCTCGTGGTGGTAGCAACGGTCGCGCCCAGATGCTTGGCCAACTGGATGGCAAACGTACCTACGCCGCCAGAGCCGGCCTGGATGAAGACCTTCTGCCCCTTCTTCAGCTCGGCCTTTTCGACCAACGCCTGCCAAACCGTCAAAGCAACCAGCGGAATGGATGCCGCCTCTTCCATGGTGAGATTCTTGGGCTTAAGCGCCAGGGACGTTTCCTTGACAGGGACAAATTCTGCGAACGTTCCGATCCGGAAATCATCTGGCCTGGAATAGACCTCGTCACCAAGCTTGAACTGCCGCACGTTCCGCCCGACCTTGACGACCTCTCCAGCGACGTCGTGGCCCAGAACAAACGGTGTGCGGTAAGGCAGAATGAGTTTGAACTCGCCATTGCGGATTTTTGTGTCCAGCAAATTCACGCCAGCGGCATGCACCTGAACCAGAACCTCGTCATCGCGCAGTTCAGGTATTGGAACGTCTGCCAGGTGCAGCGCGCGCTTCTTTCCATAGCGATCAACAGTGAATGCTTTCATGGTTTTTCCTCTTGTCAAAAAAACGCCAGGTGAAGTTCTTAGAGCTGACGCACTGGATGGCCCTCGGCCGCCACGAACGGCTCAGCGAGAGACTGCGCCCCTAAACGCCAGAAACGCGATGCACAGGTTTGCTGCCAGAACGATGCAGAACGCCGAATACAGGGGAACCGAAAGCGACGCTGCAATACCAATAGCGATCGCCGCACAGCCCATCTGCAGGAAACCCAGCAGGGCTGATGCGGCGCCAGCCTTTTGCCCGAAGGGTTGCAACGTGATGGCAGTACCCAGCGGGTTGATCAAACCCATGCCCAGGAGAAACACCGTCATTGCGGCGGAGAAATAGTAGATGTCTTCCCAGCCAAACAGCAGGGCCATGCTTGCGGCCAGCGCAATCAGGATGCCCGCCCGGGCCGCCCGAATCTGCCCCCAATGGCGTGCCAGCTTTGGTGCCAGAATACCGGCACCGAATACCACGAAGACGGTAGAGGCGAAGAACAGTGACAGCCCCAGCGGCGAAAAGCCGAAACCCGTCATCAGGATGGCCGGTGCCATGGAAAAGAACATGTACAGCGATCCGATAACCAGGCTGACCGACAACGCTGGTGCAATGAAGCGGCGGTCCCGCAGCAATTGGCCGTAGGTTTTCAAGATAGCTGTTATCGATAGTGGTGTGCGCTTATCAGCGCCATGCGTTTCTCCAAGTTGGCTCCAGTAGCGCATGCCCAACAGTACCGCCAGCAGCGCGACCACACCGAACGTGGATCGCCAGCCCAGTACGCTATTCAGTGCGCCACCGAGCAAAGGAGAAAACCCGGGCGCTGCGGCCATGGCCACCATAATCAACGAAAGCGCACGGGCCAGCGGCTCACCCTCGAACAGGTCGCGCGCGATGGCGCGCGACAACACAGAGGTGGCGCACACGCCCAGCGCTTGCACGATGCGGCCGACGATGAGTTGCGACAGGCTGTCTGCCAATGCACATAGGACACTGCCTGCGACAAAGACCGTCAGCCCGGTTATCACCAACCACTTGCGCCCAAAGCGGTCAGACAAAGGGCCTACGAAAAGCTGACCCACGGCAAAGGCAACAAAGAAGCTGGCTAGCGTTGCGCTCAGGTCTTTCACCGAAGTACCAAGCTCTCCCGCCATATCCGGGAAAGAGGGCAGGATGATGTTGGTGGCCAGAGATCCCAGCGCAGCAAGACCTGCCAACAAAAGCAGCAGATGGCCAGTCAGCAGGGTTGGGGACTCAGAAGGTTGTTGCACCGCTGGTCTCCTCATCAAGGGACGCGATACAGCTATCGAGCAAGTCGTGCACCGCCAAAATG
>JANNFW010000001.1:0-1744 GCA_031380235.1 Rhodoferax sp.
CGCGCGAGGGACTCAAAACGTCGTCGTGCGCCGCCGCGCAGGGTGCCCAGCGCGTAATGGCTGGCCATGCGGTCCAGCAGATCGGGGTTGTTGATCAGGTTCATGGCGTTGTAGTTTTCGTTGTACCTTTAGATTTCACGCGAAGCGCGCCATGCAGTTACGCAGTTGATCCAGCCCCCGGCGGATCCAGGTTTTGACGGTGCCCAGCGGCAGCTTCAACTGCGCGCTCAGCTCGCTGTGGCTCAGGTCGCGGATATAGGCCAGGCTGACCACCTCGCGTTGCTTGCTTTCAAGCTGGCCCAGGCATTTGTGCAGCGCAAACGCCTGCTCGCTGGCCTGCACGGTGTCCATCGGGTTGGGGGAGTCGCCTTGCAGTGTGTCGGCCAGCACCTCGTCAAACTCCTGCGTCATCTGGCTGCGGTCTGCCGTGCGCCTGCGCAATGCGTCCAGGCCGCGGCTGCGCACGATCAGGCCCATCCAGGCCATCGGCGGGCTTAACGAGGCGCGGTAATCACCGGCAGAGCGCCAGATTGTCAAAAACGCCTCTTGCAGCACGTCTTCGGCACGCTCGCGCTGCGTCACCACGCGCAGCGCCAGGCCGTAGAGCTTGCCCGCCGTGCAATCGTAAAGCACCTTCAGCGCAGCGTGGTCGCGTGCTGCGACGCGGTCCAGAAGTTGGATTAACTCGGCATCTAAGGTTTCGTGGTTCATGGCGATATTGTGATCTAAGGCAATTTTTCAGGATCGGAACTGCTGACCCTCCATGGGAGGTTGACGGGTGCTTGCGTCGGATACGGCCTACAAGCTCTGTTGGATTCATCCGCTCTTCCAACATCCTTGAATCCAATAGCATTGGTTGCGCGTACTTACACATATCCAACCAAATTAAAGGAATTCACCATGAAATTATCCCGTCTGCCCGCTAAAGCCCTCGGCCTGATCTGCATCGCAACACTGGCGGCTTGCGCTGCCCCAGGCGGACCGGCAATGGTTCCGTTTTCGCAAGCGGCCTTGCCGGATTCGGTCAAAGTGCCAGCGGGCAACCGCGTCGCTTTGGAATCCGTGGGCGCAGGCGATATCACCTACGAATGCCGCGCCAAGGCAGGCATGGCGGGCCAGTTTGAATGGGTGTTCGTCGGCCCGGATGCGGCGCTCAGCGACCGCAGCGGCAAGCGCATCGGCAAATACTACGGCCCACCTGCAACGTGGGAGGCGATGGATGGCTCCAAGATCACCGGCGCACAGGTCGCCGTTTCACCCGCCAGCGCGGGCAGCATTCCGCTGCAACTGGTCAAGGCGAACCCGGCCATGGGCGCAGGTGCGATGCAGGGCGTGACTTACATCCAGCGCGTGGCAACGCAAGGGGGTGTTGCGCCATCGTCGGCCTGCGATGCAACGTCAATGGGGCAAAAGCAAATCGTGAAGTACCAAGCTGACTACATTTTTTGGCGTGCTGTTTGATTGATTCCGCTTGAATGTGGCCCAACGCACAGAGCAAGGTCACAGACATCGCTAAATTTGCCTTCACGCAAAACCTTGCTTTGTCATTGCTGAATCCAATCAGAGCAAGGCTGCGTATTTGTTCAACAGCAACTGCTGTGCCCCAAAAAAACTCAAGTCAACCAACCCGGAGTATCGATATGAAACTGAAATTAACCCGCCTCACCCAGGCTTGCCTGTTGGTGGTAGCCGCCGGCAGCGCCCTCGCATCCAGCCATCGCGAGGCCCCGTTCATCACCACCAG
>JANNFW010000056.1:0-4885 GCA_031380235.1 Rhodoferax sp.
CAACAGCCGTCTGTATCGCCAGTCGAACACTTTCGACTACGCCCCCAGCGTCGCTGGCAACGTCACTTTAAAGTCCGTGATGACAAGTGCGCCCAGCAGTGCCGCCAAGTCATGCAGGTGATCACGTGTCATGTCTCGCGCGATGTCGGTGTCGGCGCTGGCACGCCATCACGCCAGCTAGCCAGTCGAGCAAAAAGGAAAACAGCCTCAATATACCTAAATTGGGTATATCAGGGACTCCAAACGCTCAAATCGACTTTTTCGGCCTCTAGCTCTCGCATAATATAGCTTTAATGCTATTAATAAGCTAGCAAATGCGAGCCCTGCGGATTCGGCAATTCGCGTGGCTGGCCTTTGTCGTCAATCGCTACATAAGTGAGAGAAGCCTCGGTTACCTTCACGTACTTGCGCTGCGCGCGAATCCGCTCGGCGTAGACCTCCACTTTGATGGTGATTGACGTGCGGCCCACTTTTTCAACACTGCTGAAGAACGACAGCAAGTCGCCCACGCGCACCGGCTGCTTGAAGACGAACTCGTTCACCGCCACCGTCGCCATACGGCCCATCGTGTAGCGTGCGGGGATAACGGAGCCCGCCAAGTCCACCTGCGCCATCACCCAGCCGCCAAAAATATCGCCATTGGCGTTGCAGTCGCCCGGCATGGGGATGACTTTGAGCACCAGCTCTTTGTCAATGGGCAATTGAATGCCGTCGGCACTTGAATTTGTAGACATAGGCACAATGGTGGGTTAACGATCAGCCCAGAATTTTGCCACGCGCATGTGTGTGGCAATGCCATTGATGCCATGACCAGCCCCCACGCCTCCACTCACTCAACCCTCGCCGCGCCTGTAGCAACAGCCAGCACCGCGAGCACCACGACAGCCAAACCGCGTTCTGACTGGGCCACGCTCTCGCGCCTGTTCCCCTACCTGTGGATCTACAAATGGCGCGTAGTGGCGGCACTGGCCTTCATGGTTGGCGCAAAAATGGCCAACGTGTGCGTGCCGCTCCTGCTCAAAAATCTGGTGGACAGCATGAGCCCCAACGGCGGGCGCATTGGGGGTACGGTTGATCTGCAAACGCTGATCGTCGTACCCGTTGCGCTCTTGATCGGCTACGGCGCGCTGCGCTTATCAACATCGCTTTTCACCGAACTGCGCGAGCTGGTGTTTGCCAAAGCCACCGAAGGCGCAGCGCGCAGCATCTCCCTGGAAGTGTTTCGCCACTTGCACGCGATGAGCCTGCGCTTCCACCTGGAGCGCCAGACCGGCGGCATGACGCGCGACATCGAGCGCGGCACGCGCGGCGTGCATTCGCTCATCAGCTATTCGCTGTACAGCATTATCCCAACGCTGATTGAAGTGGCGATGGTGCTGACGCTGCTGGCGGTCAAGTTCGATGTGTGGTTTGCGTGGATCACAATTGCCGCGCTGGTGTTTTACATCACCTTCACGGTCACCGTGACGGAATGGCGTACGCAGTTTCGCAAAAAGATGAACGAGCTGGATTCAACCGCGCACAGCCGCGCGATTGATTCACTGTTGAATTACGAGACTGTCAAGTACTTCAACAACGAGGAGTTTGAGGCCAAGCGCTACGATGAAAACCTGGAGAAATATCGACGTGCCGCCGTCAAGAGCCAGACGACCTTAAGCCTGCTCAACACCGGGCAGCAGCTCATCATCGCGGTGGCTTTGGTCGCCATGCTGTGGCGCGCCACCCAAGGCGTGGTCGATGGCCGCATGACCCTGGGTGATTTGGTGATGGTCAACGCTTTCATGATCCAGCTCTACATCCCATTGAATTTTCTGGGTGTAATCTACCGCGAGATCAAGCAGAGCCTGACGGATCTGGAGAAGATGTTCACCCTGATGGAGCGCGAACGCGAGATTGCCGATGTGCCAGGTGCGGTCGCGTTGGACGTTAGTGCATCCAGCAGCGTGGCGTTTGAGCATGTCAATTTCTCCTACGACGTGGCCACGGCAGCCAAACCCAACGCGGGGCGTGCGATTCTTCACGACATCAGCTTCGAGATTCCGGCGGGTAAAACCGTTGCGGTGGTCGGCCCATCAGGCTCGGGCAAATCGACGCTGGCTCGGCTGCTGTTTCGTTTCTATGATGTGCAGCAAGGGCGCATTTTGATCGCCGGGCAGGACATCAAACAAGTCACCCAAGCCAGTGTGCGCCAAGCGATTGGCATCGTGCCGCAAGACACGGTGCTGTTCAATGACACGGTCGAATACAACATCGCCTACGGCCAGCCGGGGGCGACCCGCGCGCAGGTGGAAGATGCAGCGGCCAGCGCACATATCCACAGCTTTATCAGCGCCACCCCAGCGGGCTACAGCACGATGGTGGGCGAGCGCGGACTGAAGCTCTCAGGTGGTGAAAAGCAGCGGGTAGCCATCGCACGAACGCTGTTGAAAAATCCGCCGATCCTGATTTTTGACGAGGCGACATCAGCGCTGGATTCCGCCAACGAACGCGCTATTCAGGCCGAGCTGCAAAGCGTCGCGCAGAACAAAACCACCCTCGTCATCGCGCACCGCCTGTCCACCGTGGTGGATGCGCACGAGATTCTGGTGATGGACGCAGGCCGCATCATTGAGCGCGGCGCGCACGCCCAGCTGCTGGCGATGAACGGGCGCTACGCAGCCATGTGGGCCTTGCAGCAGTCGGGTGAAACGGCAGGGTCGCCCACAACATCTGCCGTGCTAGTCTAGGTGCATGAGTTCAGCCCATGCCCTGGCGGCTGCCGATGTCGAAGCGATTGAGCGCGCCACCCTGGCGGCAGTGGCTCCGCAAAATGTTGATGAAATACCCGGCTGGCTGATTCCGTTTGATGCAGGCACTGTGGGCCGTGCCCACAGTGCCGTGCCGTTGCGGCACGACGCGAGTATTCAGGCGTCAGACATCGCGATCATCGTTGCCCGCTACCGTGCGCGCGGCCTGCGGCCCAGTCTGCGGATTGCCGCCGTGCCTGCATTGGCCCATCTGGGGGCTGCGTTGATCGAGCAGGGCCTGAAAGTCACCCAGCCCACGCTGACCTGCGTCGCCCGGGTGGCCGATGTGCTGGATGCCACCCGAAGCATCACCCCAGCCAAGGTCTCGCCAAGCCCTAGCCCAGCCTGGAGCCAGGTCTACCTGGGCGAAGGCTTCGACCCGGTAGATGGTGCCTCGCGCGTGAAAGCACTCAGCCGCGCGACCGGTTCGCTCTATGCTCATTCGGTGGATTCGCACGCAAACCCGGCTGATATGGTCGCCACCGGCGTTGGCAGTTACGGCCACGGCTGGCTGGGCATTCACGGCATGCGCACGTTGGGTACCAACCGCAAGCAGGGCCATGCCTCGCGCATCCTGCGGGCGCTGGCTTTGCAGGCCCAAGCAAGGGCGCTGCCCAGTGCGTATCTTCAAGTGGACGAGGGCAATCGGGCGGCTCTGAGGCTGTATGAATCGCTCGGGTTTACGATCGCATGGCGGTATGTTTACTGGAGGTCGCGCTGAGATTGAGAGGTTCGCCTATGGGCATTCGCGTCTCTCAGTTTGTACAATTTGAAAGTGCGAAATTCAATTTGTACAAATACCAGACGAGCACGACTTCGCCTTTTGAAGACTTGGAGATCTAAAAGCACTCATGGAAACCAAATGGCTTGAAGATTTCGTCAGCCTGGCTGAAACCCGCAGCTTCAGCCGCTCGGCCCAGTTGCGCCACGTGACCCAACCCGCTTTCTCGCGTCGCATCCAGTCGCTGGAGGCCTGGGCGGGCACGGACTTGGTCGATCGCAGCAACTACCCCACGCGCCTCACCCCTGCGGGCGAGACGCTGTACGCGCAGTCGCTTGAAATGCTACAGGCCCTGCAAAGCACGCGTGCCATGCTGCGTGGGCACACATCAGCGGGGCAGGACGTCATTGAATTTGCCGTGCCGCACACGCTGGCGTTCACTTTCTTTCCGGCCTGGGTGTCCAGCTTGCGGGAGAACTTTGGCCCCATCAAAAGCCGTTTGATTGCCTTGAACGTGCACGATGCCGTGCTGCGCATGGTGGAGGGCAGTTGTGATGTGCTGATTGCTTATCACCATCCAATGCACCCCATTCAGCTCGATTCAGAACGCTATGAAATGGTGAGCTTGGGGCAGGAGGTGATTGCGCCGTTTGTGAAGGCCGATGCCGATGGGCTGCCGCTGTTCAAACTGCCGGGCTCATCCAACGGCCTGCTGCCCTATTTGGGCTACGCGCCAGGGGCCTACATGGGGCAAATGGTGGACTTGATCTTGAAGCAATCAACCGTGCCCATTCACTTTGACCGGGTTTATGAGACGGATATGTCCGAAGGCCTCAAAGCCATGGCGCTGGAAGGCCACGGCATCGCATTCTTGCCGCACAGCGCGGTGAAGAAAGAGCTGCGCGCCAAGCGCCTCGTCAGCGCGGCGCCGCCCGAGTTCAAGGGCCTAGAGATCACCATGGAAGTGCGTGCCTACCGCGAAGCGCCCACGCGCAAAGACGTTCAGCGCGTGGGCCAGTTGGGCTCAAAGAGCGTTGCCGTGCCGCAAAAACGTACCGCCCAGGCGTTGTGGGATTATTTGCTGACGCAAACTGCTTCTCGGCAAGTCTGAACGTAGCTTGCCTTTTGGGACAATGTGGGCATGACTTCATCCACATCGCCTTCATCCATTGACACCCTTACGCTGACTCGCCCTGACGACTGGCACCTGCACGTGCGCGACGGCGAGGCGCTGCGCACTGTGGTGCCCCACACCGCCGCGCAGTTTGGCCGCGCCATCATCATGCCAAATTTGAAGCCGCCCATCACCACGGCGGCCCAGGCGGTTGATTACGCAGGGCGCATCCGCAAGGCCGTACCTGCGGGCGTGAATTTCGAG
>JANNFW010000065.1:0-12562 GCA_031380235.1 Rhodoferax sp.
TGGTAGAAACCCGCCTGGGGTGCTTCATCCACGATGTGGCCCTGCGCCACCATGGGAATGTTGGCCACTTGCGCATCGCTCAAAAAATCCCACACGCGCTGCTGCTGGCTTTGTCTGATCAGCGGGCCGACTTCCAAGTCCATGGTTGCCGGCCCTACACGCAGTTGCTCGAATGCGTGCCCCAGGCGCTCCAGCAGTGGCTCGTAAATGGCTTGGTCGATCAGCACCCGCGACCCGGCAGAGCAAGTCTGCCCGGCGTTTTGCACAATGGCGTTGATGACCGCCGGAATGGCGGCATCCAGGTCGGCATCGACAAAAATGATCTGCGGACTTTTGCCACCCAGCTCCAGCGTCACCGGGCAGTGCCGCTCGGCCGCGACTTGCTGAATCAGTGTGCCGACTTTGGGGCTGCCGGTGAAGCTGATGTGGTCAATGCCCGCATGCCGCGCCAGTGCGTCGCCGACCTCGTGACCATAGCCCGTCACAATGTTGATAGCACCCGCCGGAAAACCCACCTCAGCCGCGAGTTGTGCCACCCGAATCAGCGACAGGCAGGCATCTTCAGCAGGCTTGACCACGCACACGTTGCCCGCTGCCAAAGCACCGCCCACGCTGCGGCCAAAAATCTGCATCGGATAGTTCCACGGAATGATGTGACCCGTGACCCCATGCGGCTCCCGCCAGGTCAGCACGCTGTAGCCATCCAGGTACGGGATGGTGTGGCCGTGAAGTTTGTCGCAGGCACCTGCATAAAACTCAAAGTAGCGCGCGAGTGCTGCCGAGTCTGCCAGCGCCTGACGCGTGGGCTTGCCGCAGTCCCGCTGCTCGATCAGCGCCAGCTCTTGCGCATGTTCGGTGATGGCCATGCTCAGGCGCATCATCAAGCGGCCTCGCTCAGGCGCGCTCAGCTTGCTCCACACCGCGTTGAGGCACTGGCGCGCTGCGCGCACGGCGGAGTCGACATCGTTGGCGTTACTGCGCTGAATCTCGTCAAATATCTGCCCGTCGGACGGATCGATCATGGGGATGCTGCGTCCGCTGCTGGAAGGCACGCTGGCGTTGGCAATGTAATTGAGTTGCATGACTGGTTTGAAGATTGAGCTGTACGTTGATTATTTTCGAATGGTAGCGGATGCTGCTGCACACGTAAAAAAACCCGCAGAAGCGGGTTTTTTCAATGGGGCCGTTGCAGACCTACATCAGCGTCACTTCAACGCGACGGCCTTCTTCAGCCGAAGTCGCACCCGCCTTGATATCTTCAGGTTTTTTCAGTTGAATTTTGTCCTCGGGCACGCCGATGATCTTGAGCAGGTCGCGCACGGCAAAGGCACGCAGCTTGGCTAACTCGGCGTTTTTCACCGGGTCGCCCGTCGCATCCACATAGCCGCTGATGACAGCCGTTTTACCCGCCATCACGCCCTTGACCACGTCCACCAGGGCATCTTTGCCGCCAACGGCCAGGTCCGCCTTGCCCGAGGCAAAGTAGAACTTGACCACGCCGCCTTCGGTTTTGACAGAGGCTGCGTCCGACGCTGCTTTGGCCGCTGCTGCCATGGCCGCGTCGCTCTTGGCGTTGACATCGACTGCGGGAGCTGCCGCCGCAACGACCGGGGCAGCGCCCGTGTCGTAGCCCGGAGCCGCACCCGTGGACGTAGCCACTGCGGCTACCGTCGCCGCAGCAGGCATCGCTGCCTTTGAGCCTGAACCGCCGTGGATCTGCATCATCAAGGGCACGATCAGAAGCGCCACGATGTTGATGATCTTGATCAGCGGGTTGACGGCGGGGCCTGCCGTGTCTTTGTAGGGGTCGCCCACGGTGTCGCCGGTTACGGCAGCTTTGTGAGTTTCGGAGCCTTTGCCGCCGTGGTGGCCGTCTTCGATGTATTTCTTGGCGTTGTCCCACGCACCGCCGCCGGTGCACATCGAGATCGCGACGAACAGACCGGTGACGATGGTGCCCATCAGCAAGCCGCCCAAGGCCGCAGGGCCGAGTGCCAGGCCGACCACGATCGGCACGATCACGGGCAGCAGCGACGGGATCATCATCTCTTTTATCGCCGCTGTCGTCAGCATGTCCACCGCAGCGCTGTAATCCGGCTTGCGCTTGCCGGCCATGATCAGGCCATCGGCAAACTGGCGACGCACCTCAACCACCACAGAGCCCGCAGCGCGGCCCACGGCCTCCATCGCCATCGCGCCGAACAGGTAGGGAATCAAGCCACCGATGAACAGGCCGATGATGACCATTGGGTTCGACAAGTCAAAGCTGATGGCTTTGCCGTAGGCCTCTAACTTGTGGGTGTAGTCGGCAAACAGCACCAGTGCCGCAAGACCTGCCGAGCCAATCGCGTAGCCTTTGGTCACCGCCTTGGTGGTGTTGCCCACAGCATCCAGTGGGTCGGTCACATCGCGCACGCTCTTCGGCAACTCGGCCATTTCGGCGATGCCGCCCGCGTTGTCGGTGATAGGGCCGTAAGCATCAAGCGCTACGACGATGCCGGCCATGCTCAACATGGACGTAGCCGCAATTGCGATGCCGTAAAGACCAGCCAACGCGTAAGACACATAGATGGCGATACACACAAAGATCACCGGCCAAGCGGTTGAGCGCATGGAGACGCCCAGGCCCGCAATGATGTTCGTGCCGTGACCCGTGGTGGAGGCTTGCGCAATGTGCTTCACAGGCGCGTACTGCGTGCCGGTGTAGTACTCGGTGACCCACACCAGCGCGCCGGTGAGCACCAGGCCCACCGTGCAAGCGCCGAACAGCGCCATTTGCGTGCCAGCGGCTTTGATGGCGTTGTCCGGCATCAACCAGGTGGTGACGAAGTAAAAAGCGATCAGCGAAAGTCCACCGGCCACAGCCAAGCCTTTGTACAGCGCAGGCATCACGTTCTTCATGCCAGGCGATGCCTTGACGAAGAAGCAGCCAATGATGGAAGCAATGATCGACACGGCACCCAGCGCCAGCGGATAGACGACGGCAGCGGTGCCAGAGCCCGTCACCAACAGCGCGCCAAGCACCATGGTGGCGATCAGCGTCACGGCATAGGTCTCGAACAAATCCGCGGCCATGCCAGCGCAATCGCCCACGTTGTCGCCCACGTTGTCGGCGATCACGGCGGGGTTGCGCGGGTCGTCTTCGGGGATACCGGCCTCGACTTTGCCGACCAGGTCTGCGCCGACGTCAGCGCCTTTGGTAAAAATGCCGCCACCCAAGCGCGCGAAGATCGAAATCAACGACGATCCAAAGGCAAAACCAATCAACGGATCGAGCAGTTTGGCCAAGTTTTTATCAGGTGTCAGGTTGCCATTGCCGACCAGGAACCAGTAGAACGCCGTTACACCGAGCAGCCCCAGTCCCACCACCAGCATGCCGGTGATGGCACCACCGCGAAAGGCCACATCCAGCGCGGGGCCAATGCCTTTGGTTGCGGCCTGAGCGGTGCGCACATTGGCCTTGACCGAGATGTTCATACCGATGAAGCCGCAAGCTCCCGACAGAACCGCGCCCACAACAAAGCCAGTAGCGGTCATTCCGCCCAAAAAGATGCCGATCAAAACGGCCAGCACCACGCCGACGATGGCGATGGTTTTATATTGCCGAGCTAGGTAAGCGGCGGCTCCGGTTTGAATAGCGGCGGCAATTTCTTGCATCCGTGCGTTGCCGGCATCCTGCGAGAGGATCCAGCTGCGTGCCCAAAAGCCGTAAACCACGGCAATCAGTCCGCAAACAAGCGCCAGAATGAGCGCTGAGTTGCCTACCATAATGAAATCTCCTGAGTTGTATCGCTATGAAGGGGGCAATGCGAGTGGCGCCCCTGCTGCGTTGCTTCCTCGATGCACACGATTGGCCAACGGCCGGATTGTGCCGTGAAAAAATGACGATTTCGCGGCTGCAATGGCCGACGCTGGCTAAAATCAGGGTTATTCCTATGTCGCAACTGAATTAACTGTAGAAAAAGAGAAGCCCAACATGTCCCTCGACAAAGTCAGCCCCGGTAAAAACTTGCCCGATTCGTTTAACGTGATCATCGAGATCCCCATGAACGCCGACCCGGTGAAGTACGAGGTGGACAAGGAAAGCGGCGCGATTTTTGTTGACCGCTTCATGAGCACGTCGATGCACTACCCCACCAACTATGGCTACGTGCCCAAAACCATCAGCGGCGACGGCGACCCGGTCGACGTACTGGTGATCACCCCCGTGCCCCTGATCCCCGGCGTGGTGGTGACCTGCCGCGTCATCGGCATCCTGAAAATGGAAGACGAAGCCGGCATGGACGGCAAAGTGCTGGCCGTGCCCATCGACAAGAAGTGCTCGCTCTACAGCCACAGGAAGAAACCCGAGGACATGAACCCGCTGCGCCTGAAGACCATCGCCCACTTTTTTGAGCACTACAAAGATCTGGAAGAAGGCAAATGGGTCAAAGTGCTAGGCTGGGACGGCCCCGAAGCCGCCAAGCAGGAAATCATGGACGGCGTGGCGAATTACCAGAAGGCGTTGAAGTAGCGGTTGCTATATTTATAGTGGCTGCGTACGCATATTATTCGAGGTCTAGAGGCCAATTACACCGTAAAAATCGGCTCCACATGCCGTTTAAGCCCTAAATATACCCAATATGGGTTTATTGAGGGCTTTTTTACGTGACGGTCGCGCGCACACGTCTGACATCGCGTTTCAGCCGAATTTCCACAGTTTTACCCACGGCACTGGCCGCTTTGATCAGGGTATCAAGCTGGATCGACAGGTTGCTCGGATCAAGCACCCTGTCCAATTGCGAGCGGCTGGTCGCCATGCGCTGCGCCATCGTTACTTTACTGAGTTTGCCGCTTTGCATCGCTTCGTCCAATTGCTCGGCCAATGCGCGCTTCAAGGCACGAGCCTGCACTTCTTCAAAGATACCGTCCTCTTTAAGGAAGTCATCAAAACTGCTGCCCGTATGAGGATTCACTTTAGCTGATTTGGCCATTTTTCCACTCCTTCAAGCGTTTGGTTGCCAGTTCAATATCGGCAGGGTTCGTTTGCTGAGTCTTCTTGACAAAGGCGTGCAGCAAAATCATTTCAGACTGTTCAACGGCGAACAGAACACGTGCAATTCGGTTGCCGATCTTGCTGCGTACTTCCCAGACGGCGCCGCGCAGATGATCAACCCGAGGTTTGCCAATCGGCCATTTGAACTGTACATAAGCAATGTCTTCGCCGATGGCTTGTCGATCTGCTTTGTCCAACGCTTTCAACCATTCGCGAACAGGCTCGTCGCCGCTGCTAGTGCGGTAGAAAATTGCTGGTATTTTTCGCGCGGATGACATCCACTAAAGTGTACCTTAAAACGTACATTCAAGGGTCGCTTACACCTCAAGCCAAGGCCGTTAGACATTGGCCCCGCGTAATTACCGCTGCGGATCCGGGTAAATCATCCCGTGCAGCCCGCTCTTGCGCTCGAAGGGCTTCCATTGCCCTGCGGGTTGTGAAAGGCGGTCTGCGACGGCCCACCAGGCGCTGGGGTTCATGCCAATGCCGACGTGGCTGGCGATGACCTCGATGTTCTCGGTGTGGGGGTTCACCTTGCAAGGCTTCTGAAGGCTGGCCTTCCACGCCACGATGCCGTCCGAGCGCGAGAAGATCGACGTGGTGGGCACAGGCGGTGCGCCGGGCAGGTCGTATTTGTGGGAGTCGCCTTCGATCTTGCGGCCACTGGTCAGCTCGTAAATGCGCCAGGCATTGGTACTTCTGGGAGAGCCGGAGAATGGGGTGCCCAGGGTGATGACGCCGCGCACCATGTGAGGCAACATTTTGGCGATCTCGCGCGCATACACGCCGCCCAAGCTCCAGCCAATCAGGCTGACGGGTTTGCGTGTCGCTTCAAACGTATCTTTGACTTGGCGCGAGACGGTATCGAGCACACCCGCCCGGGCTCCGAAGTTAAAACCCTGGTTCCAACCGGAGACGTTGTAGCTCAACCTGCCCAAGTAGTGGCGCAGCGGTGCGGTGGAGCTGTCGCTCGCGCTTAAACCGGGGAAGATGATGACCGGGTGGCCGTCGCCCACGGGTGCGCGGCGCAGTACGGGCCAGGCGGGCATCAGGGTGCTGGCTTCCCAGAACGCGCGAAACTCCAGGGCCAGCAACAACAGGTTAGGCGGCGGCACGTCGCGGTCAGATTCGCGGTCAGAAGCGTGGTTTGGGCGGGCTTCGTTCATCGTTGCAGTGCTCATGGTTTGTACTATTAGTTACTTCTTGTCGAACCTTAGCAGCAATGATGCGCTGCTTACCTGACACAACGCCGCAGAGCGCGAAAAATGCAACGAATCGCGTGCGGTGTGATGAGTCTAGAGGCGCGCATCTAGATTTGCGTCACCCGCGCGACCTGCGAGCCTCGGGTATTCACTGATAGATGTACAAACCGTTAAATGCCTAGTTACTACAATTGTAGTCAAAAATAGGGACAAATATTAACTTGCAAGTTAATTTGCACCAAAAACTGCGAAAATAAGGTAAATTACATACTTTTTAGGCCTCTAGCTCTCGTAACTTATGCGTAAGTAGCTATATAAATAGTAGTAAAAAAATCACACCTTGAAAGGGCTGCGCTCCGACAGCTCACTCATGTAGCTCTCAATCCCCGCGCCTTCCCGTTCCAAATAGCGCTCTATCGCATCGGCAAAGGACGGATGCGCCAGCCAGTGCGCGCTGGTGGTTTTGACGGGCATCAGAGCGCGGGCCATTTTGTGTTCGCCCTGCGCGCCGCCTTCAAAGCGCTGGTAGCCGTGCTCTATGCACCATTGCAGCGGCTGGTAATAGCAAGCTTCGAAATGCAGGCAATCGACCCGCTTCAACGCGCCCCAGTAGCGGCCATAGGCGATTTTTTGGGCTGAATCTGAATCAGCAGTGATCGCAATGAGGCTGCTCGCGATGGGCTGGCCATTTTGTTCGGCGATGAACAGCAGCCAGTTCTCGGGCATGGTGTCGCTCATGCGCGTGAAGAAGTCGCGGCCCAGGTACGGTGGGTTGCCGTGTTCCAGGTACGTTCGCTCGTAGCAGCGGTAGAAGAAATCCCAGTCGGTGCCCGAAATATCAGCGCCTAGGGCTGATCGAAACGTCACGCCAGCTTCTGCCACCTTACGGCGTTCTTGGCGGATTTTTTTGCGTTTCTCTTGGGCTAACGTGGCCAGGAAGTCGTCGAAACTTGCGTAGCCACAATTTGAATTGTTCCAATGGAATTGAACCGTGTGGCGCAGCATCAAGTCTGATTTTTCGCAGGCGGTCACGTCATCGTCATTCGCAAACAGCAGGTGAAGTGACGACAGCTTCTCCTGCTCGCACCAGGCGATCAGCCCTTGCACGAGCGCGGTGCGATCTTGCTCCGTTTTGGCCAACAAACGCGCGCCGGGCACGGGCGTGAATGGCACGGCCACCAGCGCTTTGGGGTAGTAATTGAGGCCGTGCTGCGCGTAGGCGTTGGCCCAGGCGTGGTCAAACACATACTCGCCATACGAGTGCGCTTTGAGGTAGAGCGCGCAGGCACCCACCATCTCCTCACCGAGCCAAAGCGTGATGGTGTGCGGTGTCCAGCCGGTGCGTGGGCAGGCGGCGTGCGACTGGTGCAGTGCTGCCAGGTACTCGTGGCGCATGAACGGGTTGGCATCGGATTGGGTTGCCAGTAGCGCATTCCACTGGGCGGCATCCACCTCCAATGGCGAGGGCAATACCCGAATGACATAATCAAGTTGACCTTCTTTTTGACTCATCCCGCGCTCTGTTTTTGGCTTGTTCATGTCACTCAAAATCTGTGTTGCCCAGCTTAACTTTGTCGTCGGCGATCTGGCAGGCAATGCGCAAAAAATCATAGCGTGCGCGCGCACGGCTTACGCGGGTGGTGCTCGCCTTCTGCTCACCCCCGAGCTGTCAATCTGCGGCTACGCGGCGGAAGATCTGTTCCTGCGCCCCGCCTTCATCGCCGCCTGTGATGATGCCGTGAAAACGGTAGCCCGCGAGCTGGCTGGGTTAAAAAACATGACGGTGGTGGTGGGCCACCCCAGCGGCGGGTATGACGCTGATGCACGCAAGACGCGATCCGTCGCCGTGTCAGGCCGCTTCAACGCCGCCAGCGTGATTTGCGAAGGCCAAACGCTTTTCACGTACGCCAAGCGCGAACTGCCCAACTACCAGGTGTTTGACGAGCGGCGCTATTTTCAACCGGGCACGGGCGTTTGTGTGTTTGAAGCAGGCGAGGGTGAATCGGCCGTCAAAATCGGTTTGCTGATCTGTGAAGATGCCTGGTTTGAAGAGCCCGCGCGCCTCGCCAAAGAAGCGGGGGCCGAGGTCATCGCCGTCATCAATGCCTCGCCGTTCCACGTCGGCAAGGGCGACGAGCGCGAGCAGATGATGCGAAGCCGCGTGCATGCGTGCGGCCTGCCGCTGATCTACGCGCACCTGGTCGGCGGGCAAGATGAAGTGGTATTTGAGGGCCACTCGTTCGCGCTAAATGTCGATGGCGCAGTCGCCGGGCGAGCCCCGAGTTTTGTGGAAGACGCGTTTGAAATTATTGCTGAGCGTGCATCATCAGCTATTCAATTAAAAGCGGAGATTGCGCCTGTGCGAACGCCCGAGGCTGACCTCTGGGATGCGCTGGTGCTGGGCGTGCGCGACTACATTGGTAAAAATGGCTTCCCTGGCGTGCTGTTGGGCCTATCGGGCGGCATTGATTCGGCGCTGGTGTTGGCGGTGGCGGTCGATGCCTTGGGCAAAGACAAGGTACGCACGGTGAT
Organism: Rhodoferax sp.; assembly: GCA_031380235.1. GTDB lineage: Bacteria > Pseudomonadota > Gammaproteobacteria > Burkholderiales > Burkholderiaceae_C > JANYCG01. The sequence continues at coordinate 8,770 of JANNFW010000065.1, forward strand.
GATGCCCTCGCCGTACACAGCAGACATTAGCTGGATTGATGCGCGTGAAATGGCCGCGCGCATGGGCGTGCGCTATGATGAGATCTCCATCGTGCCCGAGTTTGAGGCGTTCAAAAAATCACTGGCGGGCGAGTTCAAGGGCCTTGCTGAAGACACGACCGAAGAGAACATTCAGGCGCGCATTCGCGGCACGCTGTTGATGGCGCTGTCGAACAAGTTCGGCACGATTGTGCTGACCACGGGCAATAAGTCGGAGATGGCAACGGGCTACTGCACGCTGTATGGCGACATGGCGGGCGGTTTTGCCGTCATCAAAGACTTGGTGAAGACGACAGTGTTTGAACTGGCGCGCTGGCGCAATCTGCACGACCCGTACGGCACGTGTGCTGCGCCCATTCCCGAGCGCATCATCACCCGCCCGCCCAGCGCCGAGCTGCGCGCCGATCAAAAAGACCAGGACAGTCTGCCGCCCTACGACGTGCTGGACGCGATTTTGGAGCGCTACATGGAGAATGATCAGAGCATTGAAAGCATCATTGCTGCTGGGTTTGAGCGCGCGGATGTTGAGAAAGTGACGCGCCTGATCAAGATCAACGAATATAAGCGCCGCCAGGCCCCGGTGGGCATCCGTGTAACGCACCGAAGCTTCGGCAAGGATTGGCGTTATCCTATTACCAGTAAATTCCGTCAATAAACGCTTACAGACCTTGGAGACCCCATGAAACAAATCACCGCCGTTCTCAAACCGTTCAAACTTGAAGAAGTTCGCGAGGCGTTGGCCGAGTGCGGCGTGACGGGCCTGACCGTGACCGAGGTCAAAGGCTTTGGCCGCCAAAAAGGCCACACCGAGCTTTATCGCGGAGCCGAATACGTCGTGGACTTTCTGCCCAAGGTCAAGGTCGAAGTGGTGGTGAAGACCGAGGAAGTGGATCGCTGCGTGGATGCCATCGTCAAAGCCGCCCGCACCGGCAAGATTGGCGACGGCAAGATTTTCGTCACCAGCGTCGAGCGCGTGGTGCGCATTCGTACCGGCGAGCAGGACGAAGCTGCGGTTTAGGAGGTTTAGATTCGGCTCATCGGCTCGGATGAAACCAGCCGCGTGCCCGCCAAGGCATCGTGCCAAAACTGCCGTTGTGGATGGAATAGACTCAAGATAGCCCACACCACAACCCAACCGATGGCGATGACTGCGACTTCGGGGCCGGGCAGGCTGAAGATCGCCGCTGCACCTAACGGGGGCAGTAGCCAGACCCAACTTAGTGCGTAGCGTGCCATGGCGCGGGTTTGGGAAATCGCTTTACCGTGCCTGTCTACGACGCGGATGTTCCAGGTTTTCATCGCCAGCGTTTGCCCTTTGGCCCAAAACCAGACGAAGTAGATGCCGAAGATGACAAACAGGAAGGCTTGCAGCGCGTGGCGATTGTCCAGCGCGTTGCGCGTCTGGCTCAATGTGCCGAACAGGTAGCCGGCCAAGAACACCACGCCAAACATCAGCATGCCCTCGTAAAGCCAGCAGGCCATGCGCCGCCACAGGCCAGGCGCCTTCAACATATTCTGCGCCATAGGCCTGGAGCCTTCAGCGACAACTGAAGCGGAGTCAATTTTTTTGGACTGGCGAACCGGGTGCACCCGGTATATCAGGCGCGCCTGCCGCTTTGGGTTGCAAGGCGTTGGCATCGACACCCGACAATTTACCGCCGAGTTCATTGGGCTTGGGGCTGAGCCTTGTGGACGGCACAATGGCCAGCTTCTCGGGCGGCAGTGGTTTCACAGCCACCACCGCAGCACCCGCAAGTTTGGGTGTGGCTTTTGCAGCCAGCTTTTGCTTTTCTTCTGGGCTCAAGGCCTGGTAGGCCTGCCAATCTGCGGCTTTTGAGGCGGTCTTTGCAGCTTTTTCTTTCGGCGCCAGTTTGTTGGACTCTGCAAAGTTAAGCCGCGCTTGGTCGCGCTGTTGTTTGCTCAGGCTGGTCCATCCGGCCATGCGGCTGTGCATTTTTTGCTGCTCAGGCGGCGGAAGCGTCGGGTAATTGTTGGACAGGGCCAGCCATTTTCGCTTTTGAGCGGCGTCAATGGTCGCCCAATTGGCCGCCAAGGGTTTGAGGGACGTTTGCTGCTGCGGTGTCAGCTCCTTCCATTGGGGTGAGGTCTCGGCACTCACGATAGTGGGGGCAGGAGCGGCCTTGGTTACGGGTGTTGCCGCAGGTTTGCTTGAAGTGGCCGCTTTTGCAGCGGGTGGTGCCGCTGGTAGCGTGACCGGCGCAGTGGCGGTACCTTGGGCGTGTGCCGCTGTCATGGCACCGAGAACCAGCGCGAATGACATCGACGCGAATAACCACAGCGCCGCTCGTGGCAAATTCGACAGCGGGAGATTCGATTTTTTTACAGGTGACGAATTCATTTCAACGAACCGTCAACGACTATTGCTGCATGTCCCGTTTGGCTTTGAGGAATTGCACAAAGCCGGGGTCGGTATAGGCTGAAGGTGGCAGATCATCAATCAGCAAAGCCGCGTCGATTTCGGCAATCTCATTGGCACGGCGCTCGTTCTGGATGAAATGGATGCTGACCAGGCCCACCAGCAAGGCAATCAATGGCAAGGCGGCGGTAATACGACCCCATAGGCCGAAATCATCATCACCATTGCTAAGTGTTGCGCTGGAACCATTGGCAAGGACGACTGCGGCGGTACGCGGCGCTGCAAAGACTTTGCGTTTGGCCAGGGCTTGGCTACGTGTCACACGCAGGCGCTCCGTGATGTCGTTGGGCAGTGCATCAGAGGCATCGGACAGCCGGGCCGCGACGGACATGCCGAAGCGGTCATGAGCCAGCGCTTGCTGGTAATCTTGGCTGAGTTCTTGGCGAAGTTTGTTTTGCGTATTCATGGTCTTATTCCCTTGGCTCTCAATGCTTTGCTGAGGGCTTGAACTGCCCTCGAACAGTGTGTTTTCACACTGCCTTCGCTACAGCCCATGGCCGCAGCGGTTTCCGCCACGTCCAGTTCCTCCCAGTAACGCATGAGAAAGGCTTCTCGTTGACGCGCTGGCAGTTCTTGCACCTCAATTTCAATCTGATGCAATATCTGCGCCCGCGATGTCGAGGTTTCTGCGCTTTCCGTTTGCTCTGAGCTGTCCTGTAGGTTCAAAGTTTCCAACAAATCGAAATCTCCGTCATCGCCTGCGGATTCAAAGTCGCTCATGTTGGAAAAAAGGGCACCGCGCGTCTTCTGGCGGCGAAACCAGTCCAGCGTGCAGTTCGACAGAATGCGCTGGAACAGCATCGGCAGCTCGGCCGGGGGCTTGTCGCCGTAGTGCTCGGCCAGTTTCATCATGCTGTCTTGTACGATGTCCAGCGCCGATTCCTCGTTGCGCACGTGGTAGATCGAACGTTTGAAGGCGCGTCTTTCAACGCTTTTCAAAAAATCGGAGAGTTCGAGTTCGGTTGCCAAGTGAGAGGTGCCAATGGGGCGCGTTAAAAGAGTCTCGTGGGTGTCTCGTTATGTCGCGCCGGGAGATTTCAAGGGACTCCAGAGCGCGGTTCTCCAAGAATTATGGCACTTGACTTGTAGGGAATTAGCCCCGCCCCACCATTGCCTGCCGATTTACGCCCGCTCAGTGCGATAATGCACGCTGCACTTCAAAAGGCAAACGGGTCAAAGTCCGGCGTAAATTAAGTGCGCCCATGATTTTGGTCCAAAGTTTCAACACAGCCCCACAAGGGTTTGGGAAGAAGCACCCAAGGTTTTTCGTCAGAGAAATTCACAAAGGTTCATCATGGAAATATCAAAAGCTGAAAT